>JBNKFP010000041.1:0-14938 GCA_050289365.1 Cellvibrionaceae bacterium
ACCAAATCCGTAATTCCAACCAAAGGTTTCCCCGAGCCAGCCGCACAGGGCAATGGCGACAAAGGCACCGGTATTAATGCCCATGTAATAGATTGTGTAGCCCGCATCTCGACGTGGGTCATTTTCGCCATAGAGGCGACCCACTATGGACGAAATATTGGGTTTTAAAAATCCCACCCCTAAAGTGATTAGGGCCAGAGCAAAAAAGAAAATGTTGAGGGCAAACTCATCGCGAATAACCGTGTCTTGTGCCAGCACAGTGCCGGCTGCTAGTACCGTTCCGTCGCTAAGGGTGAGGGCCGAATTCAATAGTGTGCCTGCGGCATAACTTACCGCTTGCTGGCCTTCATAAGCCATAGTGGCGTGGCCGGCAGTGAGCAAAATGCCGCCAAATACCACCGCTTTGCGCATGCCTAAATACTGGTCGGCAATCAGTCCACCAATTAAGGGGAGGGCGTAGACCAGGCCAGCGTAAGCGCCCAAAGTGTCGTAGCCATTGGCATCCGTGAATAGGTGGTATTTAGTCAGATAAAGTAATAAGAGGTACTTCATCCCATAAAATGAAAAGCGTTCCCAGAGTTCGGTGGCAAAACAAATGTAGAGGCCGCGTGGGTGGCCAAACAATTCTTTTTGTGAAGCAAGGGATGCGCTCACGCAACCTCCAATATCTGAGAATGGCGGTAATTAGGCTTATTGCAGTTGAGGCATACCTTACCAGGGCGATCATCTATTTTCACCAATTCCCGTAGCTTGAGCACCCGATAAGATGAAATTACCCTTGATATTGAACCGGGTTGGGTGTGTGATGCATGTCACATTGGGGTTCAAATACGTAAATTTACGTATATCCACATCTAAGGCCAAAACCTACTATGTGCTCGACCCCACACAGCTTCATTGAACTGTGAAAACACGGAACATTGATAGGGAATTCTTTTTAACATCGATGGCGAATAGTAAGGATGCTGTTCGCTTTTTCTTGTTTTTGCCTCTGCCCAGCCCGTTTTTCTACTCAGATCAAAATCATACTTTGTTGCTCGTTATCAAAAAAGGGTTGACTTCTTTTTTGGGGGTGCTACATTTGTAGCATGGTGCTAAAAATGTAGCACACAAGTTGGAGTCCAATTGAGTCGACCATGATAAAACGCCTAATCAATGAAAATCCTTTCACCAAGCTCAGTCGCCGTGAACGTCAAATTATGGATATTGTGATTGAGCTGAAATCTTGCTCCGCGCAAGATATTCAAGTCGCAATGCCAGATGCACCCGGTTATTCCGCTGTACGAGCCCTGCTCGCTCGGATGGTGGATAAACAGGTATTGAGATTTACTCAAGACGGAGCGAAATACATCTATTCACCCGTGGTTGATGAGCAGCGCGTCCAGCAATCCGCTTTAGCTCGAATTTTAAAAACCTTTTTTAAAGGGTCTCCTACGAAAGCGGTCAATGCTTTGCTGGATATGGAAGCGGAATCCATTACGACCCGGGAAATTGAAGAAATTGAACGCACCATTGCGCGTTTGAAAAAAAAAGTGAAAGAGTAACTATCGGGAGTTGAGCGCATGACGATCGACTTAATCAATAACGTGCTGATTGCTCCTTTGTACTGGGCTGTTTTCAGTTTATCGGTATTGGTACTCGTTGGTCGCAGTCGCAACACCTCGGCTCAAACTTTACACGCGCTCTTATTATTTACACTTGTTGGAGTACTGTTGATTCCCTTAAGCCGTTGGCTGCTACCGGTTGTGCAGTGGCCAATACTGCCGCAGTTCACTCGCGAATTTTTGCAGTTCTCAATTTTCCCCCATAGAGAACAATTTGCAACACTGATGCTAGTGATTTGGGCTTACAGTCTGGGCGTTTTGCTTCTGTGGATGAAAATACTCGGCCAAATCATTTCGGCCTATACATTGACTTTGGGGGCAACAACGCTCAACAACTCAGAACACCAACAGATGCTAAAGGTTCTGAGTCGTAAATTAGGCGTTACTAGGCGTGTGCATCTGCGTTATTCACCCCAGATCAGCAGTCCTTTAACACTGGGTTATTTTGAACCTTATATTCTTTTGCCTCTGGACAGTTCCTCTTGGACACAGGAGATGATGCGGGATTTTTTACTGCATGAGTTAGCTCATATCCGTCGTTCTGATTGGCTGACTTTAACCCTAGCCAAAATCATTACCGCGGTCTTTTGGATATTACCCACGGTCTGGTTGTTATTGGAAAAATTGTCCTGGTTCGCCGAATTAGCGTGTGATGACTGCGTGGTGCAAGAACAGCAAAATAGGGCAGGGTACGCCCAACATTTATTGTTGATGTCAAAACGCATTCAGGGAGTCGCTGGGGCGGTCCATCTTATTGAATTATCCAATCATTATCAGCGCATCGCCGCGGTGCTGGATGGCACTCGGGTGCGCAATCCTCATAATGTATTGCAATACACCTATGTATTTGTGCTGTCAGCCCTGTTGGCAATAGGTTGCTGCATAAAATTAACCGTAAGTGAAGAAAAGGTATTATCCAACAGTAAGTTGTTGCAGTTTTTGACCACCCCACTGAATTTGCAGGCTGAATCGAACTTTAAAGAAGTGGACAATGGGCGAATTGGTGTTCCGACTACAGCTGAACACTTTCAGGCCGAGGAGCAGCTGTTGCCATTAGCAGTGGATCTACCAAGCAGTGAAATCATCATTGCACCGAGTGTGGAGCTTGAGCCGGTTGAGATAGCCAACAATAAAATTGTGCTGCAAAGTCAGGTTATCGATTTGCCTGAAGTTAAAGTGCGAAAAAGCGTTGTCCCTCCCTATCCAGCGTCTGCCTTAAAAAGACAAAAAGAGGGCAAGGTACTGGTGGTGTTTGATGTATTAGAGGATGGTTCTGTCAGCGCCGCTCGCGTACTGGAATCTTCCAATATTGCAACGCTGGATCGGGCGGCGCTCGATGCCATAAAACAATACCAATATTACCCGCCTTTGGTTGAAGGGCAGCCAACCTCGGTCAGTAATGTAACAGAGTTTTTTCATTTCCAAATTCAAGAGGATGCAAAACACTAGGTCAATTCCGGCCTGTTGTTAAACCTCGCGATCATAAAAATACAATAGATCGCTGTTAATTTGGAGTAATGCCATGAGTGTATCAATAGCTTCGTCCAGTTCTGCAATAACCGGGCTTGAGCGTGATTTTATGATCGTGCGGGCCCTTATGATATCGCCAGCAGCTTTGTTTGCTACAGGCTTTTTAATTTGGGGTATGGAGCGATTAATCTATACAGATCCGTTGGTTGTAGAAGAAGCGCCTGTTTACTCGGTGCCTTCGCCAGTATTAAAGGAACAGCCCGTCATTGAAACCAGACGCAACGAAATTGAAAAACCCGCTAAAGTAGAGGAGGAGCCACCTGTTCCCCCTTTGGATAAGTTTGAAATGGACCCAGGTCCACCACTGATGCCAGGCGAAAATTTTGTAGAGCATGTCGCCGATCAACATAAAATGACGTTTTCAACTGACGTGCCTATCGCAACTATGTTAGTGCAACCGGAGTACCCTACGCGATTGGCAAATCGGGGTATTGAAGGCTTTGTCGATGTTAAATTCGATGTCACGGCTATGGGAACCGCAGAAAATGTAAAAGTTATTTTTTCGGAACCTGAACGAGTTTTTGATAAGGCTGCGCTTAATGCTGTGAAGCGCTGGAAGTTTCAGCCGGCTGAGAAAAACGGAAAACCTACCGCTTATAAAGGTATGGAACATCGGATTGTGTTTCAAATGAGCAAGTCGGTTTAAAGCAAAAGACGTGTTGGAAATTGGGGGCGTCCACACCCTGTGAAAAATGACATTAACAGTTTGCATCCTCTTTGCGCCCCTTGTGGGCGCTTTTTTTAGGTTAGAGGCTAAGGCCAATACTTTCTCAAAACCATTGTTTTGTGCGTGATCGACTCATTTTATACGGTATGGTGAATGCATAATCCAGAGTGGCCTCAGGCGTTGTTGCAAAGAGAATAAAAAATAAGCAAATTGAGTGGAGCTCTATCTCAATTTGCTTAGTGAGGAAGAGGGATTAAATTTGGTCAAGCAATTCAAAACTTTCACGCAGTGCTATCGTGGATTTTTCAATAGCGTCGCCTTTGTATAAAAATGATTGCCACTCTCCTGCTGAAAGTTCTCGTACATGAGTTTTCCATTCGGGGAGTTTAAGTCCGTCATGATGACTGGTAGGCTTCATGATTTTCTTTTTAGTCAGCTGCCACTGATCGTTTTCATGCTCAGCGCGAATACTCCATCCCCAGGAGACGGGTTCCATGACTGGAGTCCAAATTGAGTTTTCACTGCCAACGAGACGCTGCATAAAAAAGCTGGTGAAATGTTCGAGTACGGTCACACATTCCACTTTTTCACCTTGAAACTCATTGGGAAGATGTTGATTGACGGAGTTGCGAATCAAGTATGTTTCATTTGTTTTTGCCGGTTGGATAAAATTCTGCAATTTAAGTGGGCCGGTTTGCAATTCATCCAGAAAAAGCGCTTGGCCGGCAGCAGGGTCTGTGCAGATGACAGGAATGGTTTTGCCACTGGTGAGCGTAATGAATCGGCTGCTATCAATTAATCGGATTTCTGCCAATTGGGCGGCGCCGGCTGCAGTGTTAAAGTGAATAATGAACTCCGGCGTCACGTTTAGTGTCGCTTTATCATCAAGATAAACGATGTTTGGACCGATCAAACGGCTGCTTTGCAAAATTGCGCGATTGGCTTTTAAACGCTGTTCATCAAAGCGTTTTTGTTGTCCGTGGCGCAGGTGTAGAGAGGTAAGCTCAGATTCGGTAACGTAAGAGTGCCAAAAGTAGCAATGGTTGGTGCTGTCCGATTTTGCTGACGCAGGGGTGATTTCACTTTGTCTGATGGAAAGTTTGTAATGACCGATAAGTCCGTCAATTTTGTTGAAATCTTTGGCGAGTGCGCTGAATTGATATGCTTCGCCGACGAGGGGCGTTACCACATCTGCTGCTTGGTTTGGCTCGTTATTAGATACACTATTATTTGTTTTAACCAATCTTAAATGACTCATACCTTGTCTCCTACCACCACTGCCTCTGTTTCGATCCGCTCTGATTTTAATTTTGGTGTAATTCACGCTTCAATGTTGTTTATTGATTCATAAACCATGCCAAGTCATAAAAAATAGGGGTTGTTACGCAACCTAAGTTCTATAGGGTGGATTTTGATTTCCTATTTGTTCTAATAAATCGCTCCTTATAACGCAGGGTTGTTAGTTAGCAGCTACTGAGTTGTTCTATTTTTAATGGATCGAACTGGCAACAAAAGATTGACTTTTATTTATAAAAACGACAAAAACCGGAAATTTTTTGAGTTGTGTCTGAGCGAAGTGATAAAAAAAGTAAAAAAAATCGTCATTGACTGACAAGAATGGTCGCCTTGATCTCTGTAGCGGCATGGTAAGTGAATTTAGCGTGGGGAATAGGACGACTAAAACCGTTAATAATGTGACTTTTTATACATTTAAGGCGGATTTTGTAAAAAAGATCACCAATGGGTTATCGCTGTGCCGATCTTGTCATGTTTATTTTTTCGACGTTAAATGCGTGACGATTAAATGGGTGTTATACCAAGGTCTAGTATTGAGCGGATCCACGTACAAAAATCGGCGCTCCAAGTAGGGTATTTCGATGATGATCCCTGGCCGGCTAAGTTATTACGTCGAAAGCTATTCTATTGTTTGATGCTGAATCCTTTAAATAACCGAATTAATTGACATCCGTGTCAATGTATTTGGGTCTGTGCCAGGTGGTTTGAGTCTCGATTTATTTGAGCTCAATGGTTTTCGTTAAAATATTGCCAGAGCCCTGGATGGATTGATTGGGTTGGCCGCCACCGACGCTGATCACGTATTTACCTGGAGCATATGTTTTTTGCCCAGATTCATCATATTGAGCAAATGCACTCCAGGGAATTTCCAGCTCAATGGTTTGCTGTCTATTGGCTGGCAAATGGACACGTTTAAAGGCAGCCAACTGGCGAATAATAATGTGTTTCTTTGTGGTTTCGCGATGAATGTAAACTTGCACAACTTCACTACCAGCCCGTTCTGACTGGTTGCCAAGGGTTACTTTTACGTTTATCGATGGCTGCGCCTGAATTACGTCAGGCAAGCGTAAATCACGGTAATGAAATTGGCTGTAACTGAGACCGTACCCAAATGGATACAGGGGCGTACCTGTAAAGTAACGATAGGTTTGTTGGCTTAGGTTGTAATCCTCAAAGGCCGGTAAATCTTTTTCAGACTGATAGAACGTAACCGGCAAACGTCCCGCCGGGTTGTAATCGCCAAATAAAACATCGGCAATTGCTTGACCCGCTGCCTGCCCTGGATACCAGGCTTCGATAATGGCAGGCACATGCTTATTTTCCCAGTTCAAAGCCAATGCACTGCCATTAAAAACAACTAATATCATGGGTTTGCCCAGTGCCTGGATCTCTTTAATCAGCTCTTGTTGTGGTTGTGGCAGAGCGAGTTTTGTGCGGTCGCCACCGTTAAAGCCGTCGACCTGAATGTTCATTTCCTCGCCTTCCATTTGGGCGGTCAAACCCATAAACAGAACACTGACATCGGCTTGTTGGGCCGCGTGTAAAGCCTGTTCTCGTAAATTTGATTGCGGTGCCGACCAAACCAATTGTACCTGCGCGTCCGCGTAGGTTTCACTGGCGGTCACTTCAATGTCATAGGTTTGGTTGGCTTGCAGAGTGATCCAATCCGATTTTTTGGTGCGCGGGTCACCGTATTCATCGCGGAAATGGTAGGGGGTGCTGACTTGAAGTTGGCCATTGAGATACACCTTGGTGTTACAAGTGCTGACCACGCCCAGTTGATATTGACCGGTCCGTGTTGGCTTGAGTTGCCCCTGCCAGCGCACGGAAAAGTTGTCATCGTTCAGATCTGCACGGGGGGCGCCATCGCGCCAATTCACGTCTATGTTAGCGAAGACCTCACCGAATTTGGGTGGGCCCTTCAGCTCGTCATTGTCAAAAAATTGGGCCTGCAAACCCGGTTTGCCCTCGTGACTAAGCACGGCTGCGGGAATTGGGACTAATAGCGGAATGCCGTCAGCCAATTCAGAACCCTGAGCAAACAGTATTTGTGTGTCTTTGCCGAGCTTTTCTCGAATGCCGCGCAGAGGGGTTATGGGGTCTGCCGGTACACCGTTGTAATTGCCCAGCAGCATCAACCACTGATCCGCGTTGGGGCCAATAACCGCAATAGACTTTAGGTCTTTTTTAAGGGGTAAAGTTTGATTTTGGTTTTTGAGGAGCACAATGGATTCGCGTGCAGCTTCTAAAGCCAACTGGCGATGTTCAGGACTGTCCACCACGCTGTAAGGGATCTGGGTGTAAGGCACCTGGCTGGGGGGATCAAACATGCCCAGTTTCATGCGCGCTTTAAAGAGCCGTTTAACGGCTTGGTCAATAGTGGCTTCCGCAATTAAGCCCTGCTGTACCGCCGCAACGAGGGAACTGTATATTTTGCCGCAGTTTAAGTCTGTCCCAGCTTGCACGCTGATCGCCGCGCTTTGTTCCGGAGTGTTGGTAAGCATATGATGTTTGTGCAGATCCTCAATGGCACCGCAATCCGATACCACGAAGCCGTCGAATCCCCAGTCTTGGCGGAGGATTTTCTGCAACAAAAAATCGTTGGCACAGGCCGCTTGGTCGTTAAAGCGGTTGTAGGCGCACATCAGTGAGTAGGCACCACCTTCCTTGATGGTCATCTCAAATTGCGGCAGATAAGTTTCGTACAAATCTTTTAGGCCGATTTTGGCGTTGAATTCGTGCCGCTCCGGTTCTGGCCCACTGTGGACGGCAAAGTGCTTGACAGTGGCAATGGTTTTTAAATAATGAGGGTCATCACCTTGTAAACCCTTGATAAATTGTACGCCCATGCGCCCGGTCAAAAATGGGTCTTCACCATAGGTTTCCTGGCCTCGGCCCCAGCGAGGGTCGCGAAAAATATTGATATTGGGAGACCACAAAGTGAGGCCTTGATAGATGAAGCGCTTGTTGCGGGCGGCAAAGGCGTGATGCTTGGCTCTGGCTTCGTCGCTGATGGCGCTGGCCACCTCAAACATGAGCGGCTCATTCCAGGTTGCGGCCAAGCCTATGGCCTGCGGGAAAACCGTTGCTTTGCCGGCGCGCGCCACTCCATGCAAAGCCTCTGACCACCAATTGTACTCAGGAATACCCAAACGTTCGATTGCCGGGGCCTGATTGAGCATTTGACTGACTTTTTCCTCCAATGTCATGCGGGCGACTAAATCATCCACTCGTTTTTCAATCGCGACTGAGGGTTTTAAATAAAGTGGTTTTGAGGCATGCGAGGTAACGCAAGACGTCAAAACAAAAAGCGGGGCGATGAGAATAAGACAAATCCGGCATGCAATAGAATGACTAAGAATTACATTGAAGGTGAGGGCCATGAGCAGTGCGCCTTTAAGAGAAATGTTGAAAATCTGATCGAATTGCATTGCAAAAAAGATGGGGGTTATACCGCACAATACCGACATTTTTTGCCCGGTCAATGGTTCTGCTTGGTCGTTAGATTAACCTCCTTTGGTCGTGATTGCAGCTGTGCTTTATCTCAAAAGTCTAATCGAATTTGACTGCTGTGCGCGAACACCTTACGTCGGGCACTTATTCAAAATTACGTTAAAAACCCGGTTGACGTATTTGAGCTTATCGGATACTGTATAAAAAAACAGTTCATGAGGAAGGTGATATGGCAGTTTTAGCAGTTTGGCAATGTGATCGGGATGGGACTATGTTTCAAGATAAAAAAGCGGCTGAAGAATACGACAAAATGCTGGAGCTGGCCGAGAATATTAGCGCATTAATTGAAAAACTTGTTCCCGATGTGAATGCACAACACAACGAAAGTATTGGTCTCCTGTTGGCTAAACACCGAGAAACCTTGGCAAAAGCCTGCAAAGGTAAGCCCGAATTACTGTTGGAAGATCTTGATGCCTTAGGGGGCAGTGAAGAGGCCACGAGTGAGGGAAGTGCTGACACCCAAAAAGTCACACCCATTAAAGCCAAAGGTTAAATTTAAGCGCTCAGTTTGGCCATAGTAATCTGATTTGGCTGGCCACTCTTAAAAGGACGTGAAACTTGTCGCCACTAAGGCAGCAAAAAACTTTACAATGCCGGCCCGCGAGCAACTCGCTCGCTTAGGTTATTTATTGTGCAATTGTTAAAAGGTTTTTATGTCTGATTTTGTTCCTGGTCAACGATGGGTTGTGGATGCTGAGCCTGAATTGGGTCTTGGTGTGGTGGTTTCTGTGGAGGCGAGGGTCGTAACGATGTTCTTTCCTCAAGCAGATTGCGAGCGCATGTATGCGCGACAGAAGGCGCCACTTACCCGTATTCGTTTTGATGTTGGCGATGAGCTTCATATGGCTGACGGTAGTCTCGCTCGTGTCGAACAGGTACACGAACAGGGTGGTTTGCTGATTTATGATGTCGGTTTAGAGCATCTGCTGCCTGAGACGGCTCTACCCAGTGAAATCAAAATGAACCAGCCGTTTTTACGGCTGTTGACCGGGCAATTGGATAGCTCTAAGTGGTTTGCATTTCGCAGACAATTGGATGCCGCCATGGCCAAAACCTGGCAAACTCAGTTGACGGGGCTATTGGGTAACCGCGCGCAATTGATTACTCATCAGCTTTATGTTGCTCATGCGGCCTGTGATCGCGATAAAGTTCGGGTACTGCTGGCCGACGAAGTCGGTTTGGGTAAAACCTTGGAGGCCGGGATGATTTTAGCCCGCCTCATTCGCTTTGAGCGGGTTCAGCGAGCCTTGATTTTGGTTCCCGATGCGCTGCAAGTGCAGTGGTTGGTGGAGTTGATTCGACGCTTTAATTTGCAGCCGGATCTCTATGCCGCAGAAGAGCATGATTTTCATTTTGGCCAAATTCACCTGATCCCTCACTCCGCTATCGCAAGTGATGAGCGCTTGCATCAGGTCGCTGCCGAATTCGATATGGTCATAGTTGACGAAGCCCACCATCTTCAGCCGGACAGCCGTGGCTTTGAGGTGTTGCAACATCTCGCCGAAGTTTGCCCCCATCTCGTGTTGTTATCCGCCACCCCTGAGCAGTTGGGCGTGGAGAGTCACTTTGCCCGTTTACAGTTACTCGACGCGGCTAAATTCAGCGATTTGCAAGATTTTATTGCGCAAGAGAGCGCCTACGTTGAACTCAACAATAAAATTCAGGCGTTGCCACACAGCCGCGCTGAACTGATTGAGCAGTATGATTTGGATCCACAATTGGATGACCAACAACTGCTGAATCATTTGTTGGATTGCCATGGTGTAGGACGGGTTATGTTTCGCAATACGCGAGCATCTGTGGATGGCTTTTCAAAACGCATTGCAGTCATCCACGAATTGGATGATGATCAATGGCCAACCAAATTTGAATGGCTGGCCAATTTTGTAAAAGCAACCAAAGAAAAAATCTTGGTGATCTGCCACCACCTGGATCAAGTACGCGATTGCGAGAATTATTTGTGGCAAAAACACGGTATACATTTGGCTCTATTCCATGAACAAATGGATTTGATTGAGCGTGATAGTGCCGCTGCTTATTTTGCCGATGATGACGGCGGGGCACAGATATTGCTGTGTTCGGAAATCGGCAGTGAAGGGCGAAATTTTCAATTTAGCCATCATTTAGTCTGCTTAGATTTACCGGAACACCCGGATTTATTGGAGCAGCGTATCGGTCGTTTGGATCGCATTGGTCAACAGCAGGATGTTCAAATTCACATACCGTTTGGTCCCAACTCGGATACCGCTGTGCGTTTGCATTGGTTTCACCAAGTACTGCGCTGCATTGACCGGCAAAGCCCTGCAGCGGGGGCCGTGCACGAGCAGTATTGGCCGCAATTACAAGAGAGTGTTGATCCTGAATTGTGTTTCAGTGCCGCGCAACAACAGTTAAATGAATTAGAACAACAGATTCAACAGGGGCGCGATGCGCTGTTGGAAAAAAACAGCTGTCGGTTGCCTCAAGCACAACATTTATTGGAAGCCGTATCACGCTTTGAACAGGAAACACCCTTTGCTCTGGTTGAGCAAGCCAGTGAATTGCTTAATTTCCACTTTGAAGAAACGCAAAATGGGGTTTATTCCTTAATCCCTGCCGACAATATGATGATTCCCTCTCTGCCAGGAATTCCGCCCGATGGTGCGGAAGTGACGTTCAGTCGCGCAATAGCCTGTGCTCGTGAGGATGTATTGTTTTTGACCTGGGATGCCCCCCTAATCGTAGGTTTGTGGGAGTTGCTGCATCATTCGGATTTGGGCTCTGCTTCGGTCGCACTCTTGCCAAGCAAGCAGTTGCCCGCGGGTAAATGTTTGTTAGAAACCTGTTTTGACCTGCTAATTCAATCCCCGGTGCGCGCTGCCTGCTTGCCCTTTTTGAGTGATTTGTCCATACGCACATTGATTTTGGATATCAGCGATAACGACTTGTCTGAGGCGCTACCAGAAGACTCTTTTGATAAAAGCTTAAAACCGGTGGATAAAAAGCTGGCACGTCAGATTATTTTGTCGCGTAAAGATGTGTTGCCAGAATGGTATCACCGAGCCGAAACGTTCGCGGAAGGGAAAAAAGGCCTACTGGTGGAGTCCGCTAAGCAGCGCGTGCAGCAACACTTCACGGCAGAATTATCTCGATTAAGTAGTTTGGCAAAGAAGAATCCAGCGGTTTCGCAAGAAGAAGTGGACGCGCTTGAAGTGAAACAGCAGGCAATGTTGGCGGCATTGGAAAATAATGTGCAAATTCAGTTGTCTGCTATTCGTATGGTGGTGACTACTTAAATTGTCAGGGCAGTCTGTTAAGCAGTGTTGCTGAGCGAATTATTTGGGTGGCAGGCTGCTGACAAATGATTCGCATTGACGAATCCACTGGTGCAGGCCTTTGTCTGTGGTTAGGGCCTCGGGCTCTACATAGACAAATCCTTTTAGTGGTTTGCCCGTAAAGTCCATGATGGTGGCATACATGTGTTGTAGGGCTTGATCATAGAGTTTTGGTCCAACCCGCGCCATCAAGCGGTGTTCAGTTGCACCGACGCACATATGGCCATCGAGCATAAATGCCAGTCCGCCAAACATCTGTTTTTCTTCAATTTCCGGACGGCCAGAAAAATATTTACGAATACGATTCGCGAGCTGTTCGTCGTACGCCATAAAAGGTTCCTTCGTAATCACTCGGATAGTGAGCTTGAATGATTAAAAATAGAAAAATCTGTTTTTATCAGCCAAGCATCAGGGTTAAAGAAACGCAATCAAAATGTCACTTGTTACGGCGAAGTGGGTAATGAAGTTGCATTGCCTCAGCGTTTCTTTGGTGCTCGCGTTCATCATCGGGTTAAATTCTGGGGAATCAGCCAATGGCTTACGCGGAATTGCAATGCTCTAGTAATTATAGCTTCCTTTTTGGTGCTTCTCATCCTCACGAGCTAATTGAGCGCGCTGCACAGCTAAATTATCGCGCAATTGCCTTAACCGATGAGTGTTCTCTGGCCGGTATCGTGAAAGCCTATATGGCCGCCCGTGAACATTCTATTCAGTTATTGGTGGGTTCGCGATTTGTGCTGAGCAATGGCTGCGAAGTAGTGGTCCTCGCCCCCAATATGTGCGCGTATAAAGAACTTTCTGGATTTATCACATTGGCCCGGCGGCGTGCCAGTAAAGGGCAATACGAAGCGCACCTTGACGATCTGTATTTTCGTTTGCAAACCTGTGTGCTGATTTGGCGGCCTCGCGACCCAGAACAATTAAGCGCAACTTGGGTGAAATCACTGCTGAAATCATTTTCCGGACGCCTGTGGCTGGGGGTTACCCATCAACTTTTGGGTGTTGAATCCGTGCACCACACGCACTATGACGAGTGGGCCAGAGCTCATAAAATACCTGTGGTTGCCTGTGGCGCGGTGCGCATGCACGTTAAGCCGCGTAAATCTTTATTGGATATCTTAACCGCAATTGATCTTAATCAGCCGGTACAGAATTTGGGTTCTCGTCTGACCAGCAACGCCGAATGCTATTTAAAAACCATCGAACAAATTCAATCTCTTTATCCTCCCGAATGGGTGGCGAACAGTTTGGCCATTGTCGATCAGTGTGAATTTGATTTACAGGAACTGCGCTATCAGTATCCGCAGGAATTGGTGCCCGAGCAACACTCTCCCAGCAGCTATTTGCGCATGCTGGTGCAGCGGGGTATTCAGTTGCGCTGGCCCAGTGGGGTTGCTGAAGATATAGCAATGCTTATCGAAAAAGAGTTGAGCCTTATCGAAGATTTGCACTATGAATATTATTTTTTGACGGTTTATGATGTGGTGCAGTACGCCCGTCAGCAAAAAATATTGTGCCAGGGCCGTGGTTCCGCTGCGAATTCGGTAGTCTGTTACTGCCTGTTTATCACCGAGGTATCGCCGCAAAAAATCCAGGTGTTGTTTGAGCGCTTTATTTCCAAAGAGCGCGATGAGTCGCCGGATATCGATGTGGATTTCGAGCACGAGCGCCGGGAAGAGGTTATCCAATACATTTACCAAAAATACGGTCGCGAGCGGGCGGCGTTGGCGGCTTCCGTGGTCACCTACCGCTCTCGCAGTGCGATTCGTGATGTCGGCAAAGCGCTGGGCTTGGAGCCCACTTTAATTGACCACTTGGCGCAGTCTTTATCTTGGTGGAATCGCTCTGCGGAATTGGCGGCACAGATTCAAGATGCCGGTTTCGTTTGCGCGCAGCCCATAGTGCAACACTTTTATTCTATGGTGGAGCAACTGCTGGGCTTTCCGCGCCATCTATCGCAGCATGTGGGTGGCTTTATCATTACCCAGAATCGGGTCAGCGACATAGTTCCACTGGAGAACGCGGCTATGCCGGAGCGCACCATCATTCAGTGGGACAAGGAAGACCTAGAGTTCATGGGGCTCTTAAAACTTGATATTTTGGCGCTGGGGATGCTGTCAGCGATTCGCAAAACCATTGACTTGGTGTGTCACTATGATCCGCACATCAATTCTGTGGCCGACGTGCCCGCAGAAGACCCAGCCACCTACGACATGCTCTGCCGCGGTGACAGTATTGGTGTGTTTCAGGTGGAATCGCGGGCGCAAATGTCGATGCTGCCCCGCTTAAAACCCCGCTGTTATTACGATTTGGTAATTCAAATTGCCATAGTGCGGCCCGGGCCCATTAAAGGGGATATGGTGCATCCATTTTTGCGTCGCCGCGATGGTGTCGAAACTGTGACTTATCCCAGTCCGGCCATTAAAAAAGTGTTGCAGCGCACTCTCGGCGTGCCGATTTTTCAGGAGCAGGCCATCAGTTTGGCCATGGTGGCGGCGGGGTTCAGCGGTGGTCAGGCGGATCAATTGCGGCGGGCTATGGCCAGTTGGGGTAAAAACGGTCGCTTAATGCAGTTTCATGAAAAATTTATTATGGGCATGCTGAACAATGGTTATAGCCAGGAATTTGCTGAGCGTTTGTTTGAGCAAATAAAAGGTTTTGGTGGCTACGGCTTTCCAGAATCCCATTCCGCCAGCTTTGCCTTGCTGTGTTATTTGTCTTCGTGGCTGAAATGTCATCACCCCCAAGCGTTTTATTGCGGCCTGCTCAATAGTTTGCCGATGGGATTTTATTCTGCAGCGCAGTTAATCCAGGACGCGCAAAGGCATCAGGTGTCCGTATTACCAGTGGATATCAATCACAGTGATTGGGACAGCACCTTAGAAGAGACTGGCG
Source organism: Cellvibrionaceae bacterium (assembly GCA_050289365.1). Taxonomy (GTDB): domain Bacteria; phylum Pseudomonadota; class Gammaproteobacteria; order Pseudomonadales; family Cellvibrionaceae; genus JBNKFP01. The sequence goes on from JBNKFP010000041.1 coordinate 14,820, forward strand.
ATGGGGTGCGCCATTTGCGCTTGGGCTTTCGCCGGGTGAAAGGCCTGAACCAGGCAACTGCTGAGGCAGTGATTGCCGAGCGGCAGAGGGAGCCTTATGCTTCGGTGGTAGATTGCACC
>JBNKFP010000042.1:0-14858 GCA_050289365.1 Cellvibrionaceae bacterium
GCTCGATGGCGGTTTCGTGCAGTTTATCTTTGGCCAAAGCAACACGCTTTTCTATTTGCAACGGTGTAACATCATCACCCAGGAGATTCTGAAAATCTTCTTCGTCACCCATTAAGCTTCACCTATATCCTCACGAAACAATTCGATAGCAGGGTATGTATTCACGGGTTGGTATTTTCATCCGTTTTTGTTCGACAAAGGAGCGCAATAATCGTTCGAGCGGTTCGATAATTTCTGGCGCACCACTGATTTCATAGGGCCCCTTTTCCTCTACCGCGCGAATGCCATTCTCTTTCACATTACCATCGACAATTCCAGAAAATGCTTTACGCAAATTCGCCGCAAGTTCATGAGGCTCTTGATTACTGTGTAAATTGAGTTGACGCATACTTTCGTGAGTTGGACGAAATGGATGTTGAAAGTCATCGGCAATATCCAAGACCCAATTAAAATAGTAAGCGTCTTGTGTTTGGCGCCTGAAAGCTTGCACCTCATGCATTTTTTCACGCATATAAATTGCTACGGCTTGAGGGTCATCGACAATAATTTTATAGAGTGACTGTGCTTTCTCACCGAGGGTTAAACCAATAAATTCATGAATTTGCTGAAAATAACCCTCAGCACTTTTGGGCCCAGTGAATACAAGCGGAAACGGCATATTGGTATTTTGGGGATTGAGCAATATGCCGAGTAAATACAATATTTCTTCAGCGGTGCCGGCACCACCCGGGAATACCACAATGCCATGTCCAGTGCGAACAAACGCTTCAAGCCTTTTTTCAATATCGGGCATGATCACCAAATGATTGACAATGGGATTGGGTGATTCTGCGGCGATAATGCCGGGCTCGGTAATACCGATATAACGCCCCTGACGGCGCTGTTTTGCATGCCCAATCGTAGCGCCTTTCATAGGCCCTTTCATGGCACCGGGTCCACAACCAGTGCAAATATCCAGATCGCGCAAGCCCAACTGATAACCAACATTTTTGGTGTAGCGGTATTCTTCCTCGCCAATGCTGTGACCACCCCAGCATACAATTAAATTGATATCGCTGTTGAGCTTCAACAACCCGGCGTTGCGCACGATATGAAATACGCTATTGGTTATCCCGGAAGACGAGCCATAGTCGATATCGCGATTTTCTTTGAGTTCATGGTGAATATAAATAAGGTCACGCAACACCGAAAAAATATGCTCCTTGATCCCTTTGATCATTTCGCCATCGACAAAGGCGTTGATCGGCGCATTGCGAATTTCCAATTTTATCCCCCGTTCCTGGGGAATGACTTGAATATCAAAGTCTTGGTAGGTTTCCAATATTTCACTGGTATTGTCTGTTTCTTCCCCGGTGTTCAATACCGCCAGACAACAGCGACGAAAACTATCGTAAATATTCGACTCACTGGTCTGTGCTAATCGGGCCACCTCTAGCTGGGATAAAACATCCAAGCTCACTTCGGGTGTAATTCTCGCCGTTATCATTTTTTCCATTTGCTTTCCTCTCGTTACGACAGAGCGCCTTAAGGGCTTAATAACTTAAGTTTAGCGCCTAATGCAATACACATACTAATATCTCACCACAGTTAAGATAAATCTGCATTTAAGCAAGGCAGGGAATGCCCATAGACCGTGGCCCATAGAATGAAAAGGATTTTAAAAATAGGAAGCACCCGTCGAATTTGCGGGTGCCGCAAGGTAGGCGTCTGGAGTTAGTGTACGTGTCCGTGGGCAATTTCTTCTTCAGTGGCTTCGCGCACATCTTCAACTTTTACATCGAAGTTTAAAATAATTCCCGCGAGCGCGTGATTGGCATCAATGGTAATGCCATCGTCTTCCACCTTTTTAACAACTACGGCTTGGACTTGCCCCTGTGGTCCCTGCGCGTGAAATTCCATACCGACTTCGATTTCGTCTACACCAGAGAAAATATCACGGGGTAATTTTTGAATCAGACTGTCTTCAACCTCGCCGTAACCATCGGCTGGCTGAACGGTAACGACTTTGGATTCGCCAATAGCGCAATCGACTAATTCACGCTCCAAACCGGGAATAATATTGCCGGCCCCTTGCAGATATTTTAGCGGCTCACGACCACTGGAAGAATCTATCACATTGCCGTCGTTATCGGTCAAAGTGTAGTGGATTGAGACCACACAGTTTTCTGCTATTTTCACAATTCTCTCCTGACCCATGGCTAACGCGGAAATGGGATGGTTGATAAAGGTTCACCGTACCGCTTTACAGGATCAATGTAAAGCGCACGGCGTTGCTAGGAGGCAATATTCTAGTCGGGCTGACTTAGTCAGTATGGGCAATGAAAAACCCGTATCCAGGCCGCCATTAGCTATTGGCGCGATTGGCGATCAAATCATCAACCACTGATGGATCCGCAAGGGTTGAGGTATCTCCCAGAGAATCCAGTTCATTCGCGGCAATTTTACGCAGAATGCGGCGCATGATTTTTCCGGATCGGGTTTTGGGCAACCCGGGAGCCCACTGGATAATATCGGGTTTAGCAATCGGGCCTATCTCTTCCACACACAGACCGACTAGGGCTTTGCGCAACTCGTCGGATGGCGATTCACCCTTCATCAAAGTGACATAAGCATATATGCCCTGCCCCTTAATATCGTGGGGATACCCAACCACCGCGGCTTCGGCTACCGCTGGATGGAGGACCAAAGAACTTTCAACTTCCGCTGTACCCATGCGATGGCCACTGACGTTGAGCACGTCGTCAACACGACCGGTTATCCAATAGTAGCCGTCGGCGTCTCGGCGTGCGCCATCACCGGTAAAGTAATAGCCGGGATAGGTCGTGAAGTAGGTCTGCACCATTCGCTCATGATCTCCGTAGACCGAGCGAATTTGGCTTGGCCAAGAGGATTTAATGACCAAATTCCCTTCACACGGCCCCTCTAACTCATTGCCTTCCGCATCGACAATAGCGGGAACAATTCCAAAAAAGGGCAGCGTTGCGGATCCCGGCTTCAATTCGGTTGCACCAGGTAACGGGGTAATCAAATGCGAACCGGTTTCGGTTTGCCACCAAGTATCGACAATCGGGCAGCGGGCCTCGCCGATCACGCGGTGGTACCACTCCCATGCTTCTGGATTGATGGGCTCGCCGACAGTACCTAACAGGCGCAAAGATTCACGGGTGGTGTTGAGCACAGGAGCGTCGCCCTGCCCCATCAAAGCCCGGATCGCCGTCGGAGCGGTATAAAACGATGCGACTTGATGCTTATCGACAATTTCCCAGCAACGCGAAGCGGTGGGGTAAGTGGGCACGCCCTCAAACATCAGGGAGATGGCTCCGTTGGCCAAAGGACCGTAAATAATATAGCTGTGACCGGTAATCCAGCCCACGTCGGCTGTGCACCAATAGACCTCACCTTCCTGATAATCAAACACGTATTTATGAGTCATGGCGGCCTGCAACAGATAACCGCCAGTGGTGTGCAAGACGCCTTTCGGTTTCCCGGTTGAGCCGGAGGTGTAGAGAATAAACAGAGGATCTTCCGCATCCATGGGTTCTGCGGGGCAGTCTGTGGCAGCGTGCTCAGTGATGTCGTGATACCAGACGTCGCAGTGTTCATTCCAGGCCACTTCAGCGCCAGTGCGGCGTACCACTACCACGGTATCGATACAGGGACAATGCTCTACGGCTTTGTCGGCATTGGCTTTAAGAGGTACGATCTTGCCACCACGCAAGCCTTCATCGGCGGTGATCAATGCGCGGCAATCACAATCGAGAATTCGGTCTTTCAGTGCTTCTGGAGAAAATCCGCCGAAGACAACCGTGTGAATAGCGCCGATTCGAGTGCACGCCAACATAGCGTAGGCCGCCTCAGGAATCATCGGCATATAGATACAGACTCGATCGCCTTTCTTAACGCCCCGTTGCTTCAAAGCATTGGCGAGTTTACACACTTCGCGATAGAGCTCTCGGTAGGTAATTTTTTTATCTTCACTGGGATCGTCACCCTCCCAGATAAGCGCGACTTGGTCACCCTTGGCTGACAAATGGCGGTCAATGCAATTGGCAGACACGTTGAGCTGCCCACCTTTAAACCACTCGATCCTGCCAGTGCGAAAATCGTAGTCCGAGACCCGCTCCCACGGCTTGGTCCAAGTCAAAAACTTTTCAGCTTCTGCCGCCCAAAACGTGTCAGGATCGTCCACAGACTGACGATACATCGCCTGATATTGTTCTTTATTAATGTGACTTTTAGCCGCAAAATCGGGGTGTATGGGGTAGAGATGGAGCTCTGACATGTTGCCTCCGTTGAAATAATGTCGGAGGCTAGTCTAACGTAAATTACATAAGGATTTTCACGTATTAGCCGAAAGACCAAACTCCGAATTTAAGCGACTTGCACCGGTATGGTATTGGACGTGCGCTCAACCTGATTGCGATCTCCCAAATAGACCAATTTTGGTTGAAAGCTGTCAGCCTCGGCTTCGCTCAATTGACCATAAGCGGCAATAATGACTCTATCGCCAACCTGAACCTTGCGCGCAGCTGCGCCGTTCATGGAAATGGTGCGCGATCCAGGCTCAGCCAAAATGACATAGGTAGTAAAACGCTCGCCGTTATCGACGTTATAGATGTCGATTTGCTCAAACTCACGCATCCCCGCAAGTTTGACAAGCTCACTATCGATGGCACAAGAACCGTCATACCAAAGCTCAGCCTGAGTAACTCGGGCCATGTGTAGTTTGCCTTTTAACATGGTGACTTGCATTATTTACCTCTTCGGAACCGTCAGCGCCCGCATATTGTAACGCAAAGTGACGTTTACTGCGTTTGTCAGTGTGTATTTGCCCACTAAAGCGCAAAGGACACATTATCAATTAAACGGGCGCCTGCTGTATACATAGCACCCGCAATGGTGAGATGCTGATCATCGTGAGCGGCAGGGTTCAATGAATGACTGTCACAAACGGTGACATAGTCTGGCCGGAATCCGGCCTGCTGAATTTGCGTTTTTGCTGCAGATTCCAAGTTCGCGAAATCACGCGCGCCAGCCAGAATCCGCTCACGAATCATAAGCAGTGCCTGGTAGAGCACCGTTACCTTCGGCCGCTCCTCAGGCAAAATATAACTATTGCGCGAACTCATCGCCAAACCATCATCTTCACGGACAATATTACCCGCGATGATCTCCACCGGGATACACAGGTCCTGCGCCATACGGCGAATAATGGCCAGTTGCTGGTAATCTTTTAGGCCAAAAACGGCGACATCTGGCTGCACTATATTAAACAGCTTAGCCACAACGGTGGTCACCCCTTCAAAGTGACCAGGACGGCTGGCGCCGCAGAGCACATCGGCCATAATCGGCACCGCAACGCGGGTTTGACTGTCCATGCCGTTGGGGTAGATTTCCTGCTCATTAGGGCAGAACAAAACATCGCAATTCACCGACTGCAACTTGGCCATATCCGCTTCTAAAGTGCGCGGGTACTTATCCCAGTCCTCATTCAAACCAAACTGCAAGCGATTGACAAAGATACTTACCACGACCAAATCCGAGTGCCGCTGGGCTTCCTCAACTAACGCCAAATGCGCCTGATGCAAGTTGCCCATAGTGGGCACAAAGCCAATGCGCTGGCCGTTTTGACGAGCCTCATGCAGCAAAGCGCGAAGATTCGGAATGTGATGAAACAATTGCATAGGCATTGGCTCATTTTCGGAAATGATAAAAAGGCGGCATCATAAGGGCTTAATCAACCAGAAACAATGTCCACCCATCCATCAGTAAAGCAACTAGTGATTGTCTTGGAAATACTCTGGAGCCAAATTTTCGAATCGAGTGAACTTACCGACGAATGCCGCTTTACTTGTACCGATCTCACCGTTGCGCTGCTTGCCAATAATGAGCTCAGCGATCCCTTTATCGGGACTTTCCTCGTTGTAATATTCGTCTCGGTAAATAAACAGGATGACGTCTGCGTCCTGCTCGATTGCACCGGATTCCCGCAAATCCGAGTTCATTGGACGCTTATTGGGACGAGATTCAACACCGCGATTGAGCTGCGACAAACAAATCACCGGGCACTGGTATTCTTTGGCCAAGGCCTTCATTGAGCGCGAGATTTCTGATACCTCTTGGGTGCGCCCTTCAGTACTGCCGGCGACATGCATCAACTGCAGGTAATCGATCATGATCAGCGCGGGGTTGCCATGCTCGCGGGCGATTTTGCGAGTACGCGAGCGCACCTCATTGGGGGTTAGGCCCGCGGTGTCATCGATAAAGAGCAGTTTATCTTTGAGTTTGCGCGCGGCCGCTTCCAGCCGGGGCCAGTCTTCTTCGGTCAAGCGGCCTGTGCGGATATTACCTTGATCGATACGCCCAACCGAAGACAGCATCCGCACCACCAGTGCATCTGCAGGCATTTCCAGGCTAAACACCAACACCGGTTTGGACGTCGTCATCAGTGCAGCCTCAACAAAATTGAGCGCCAAAGCGGTTTTACCCATTGACGGGCGGGCCGCGAGAATGATCAATTCACCAGGCTGCCAACCGGCAGTTTTGGCATTCAAGTCGGCTAGGCCAGTGGACAGCCCCGTTAGATCACTGTCGTTACGAAACAGTTGGTCAATTTTCTCAACTGCGATTTTGAGCAGCGCGTTGACATTGACGAAGCCCCCGTCTTTAGGTCTCTCTTCGGCAATCTCAAGCACCTTGCGCTCGGCCATCTGCAACAGATCGTCTGCGGCTAAAGCACCCGGACTGTAACTGGCTTTAGCAATATCAGTGGCTGCGGCGATTAACTGCCGTAAAGTGGAACGCTCGCGCACAATGCGTGCGTAGGCGGCAAGATTGACGCTACCTGCGACAGCACTGGCCATTTCGGTAAGATAACTCAGCCCGCCAATTTGTTGCAGCTCACCACGCCGATTCAACTCTTCAGAGACGGTGATAACATCAATAGGCTGCTCGTGCTCCAACAGCTGCACCATGACCTCAAAGATGGCTCGGTGTGAGGCTTTGTAAAAGTCGTTTTGGCCGACCACCTCTGAGACGCCATCAAAACCGCTGGCGTCCAACATCAAACCGCCAAGAACAGATTGTTCGGCTTCAATCGAATGAGGCAATTCCGGCTCATTGGTGCGCATCGGCAAGTCGTCGTAGCTGGGGATATCCTCAAGATCGTATGGAGTCATGCAACCACCCTTTATAAACAAACCGCGCTATTGTTCCGCTTTCCGCTTGCAGTGGCAATGGCCAAGGGAAAAACGCTGGCGGATCCGGCACATTTTGCAGGCTACAGCAAACAAAAAAAGGGGCACCCAGTGGGTACCCCTTCTCATTTCGGTGACTTCCCTTGCGGGCAGCGCAATTACTGAGCGACTACAACCACTTTCACAGGCTGCAGAACGTCTTCGTGCAATTGCAGGTCAATATCGTACTCACCCACTTCACGCAGCGTACCAGAAGGCAATTTAACTTCTGACTTGGCAACTTCAATACCAGCAGCGGTAACGGCATCAGCAATGTCTCGCGCACCGATTGAACCGAACAATTTACCTTCGTCACCGGCATTGGCAGCGATCGTAACAATCAATTCAGCCAGCTTTTCAGCGCGAGTAACAGCGTATTGTTTTTTCTCACCAGCAGAGCGCTCAAGCTCAGCACGGCGGGCTTCAAATTCCGCGATATTGGTCGGAGTAGCGGTGATCGCTTTGCCTTGCGGCAACAAATAATTGCGACCGTAACCTGAGCGAACATCAACTCGGTCACCCACAGTACCTAAGCGGCCTACACGTTCAAGCAAAATAACTTCCATTGATCAGTCCCCTTATTTGTGGCTGTCGGTGTAGGGCAACAAAGCAACGTAGCGAGCGCGTTTAATTGCACTGGCTAACTGACGCTGATAGCGAGCTTTAGTACCGGTAATACGACTGGGTACGATTTTGCCTGTTTCGGAGATGTAGGCTTTCAATGTATCCAAATCTTTATAATCAATTTGCTTTACGCCTTCGGCGGAAAAGCGGCAAAACTTGCGGCGACGGAAAAATCGAGCCATGGTTTAGTCCTCCTCGTTTTCTAAGTCAGCGTCATCTTCCAAGCTTTCTTCTTCAGTTTCAGTGTCTTGGGCGACAGGCGCATCTTCTTGGCGACGTTCAGCGCGTTGTTTGCGCTCACGGCTTTCTTTCTCGGCTTTCATAATGGGCGACTCTTCAGTAATCGCTTCGTCCATTTTAACAACCAAGTTACGCAATACAGCGTCGTTATAACGGAAGTTTGTGGTCAATTCGCCCAAAGCTTCTTCGGTGCATTCAATATTCATCAGCACATAGTGTGCTTTGTGAATTTTGTTGATTGGGTAAGCCAATTGACGGCGGCCCCAATCTTCTAGACGGTGAACTGTACCGCCACTACCAGTAACTGCCGAGGTATAACGCTCGACCATACCAGCTACTTGCTCTGACTGATCTGGATGAACCAGAAAAATGATTTCGTAATGACGCATTGTCGCTCCTTACGGGTTAGTAGCTTCCCAAGCGGACTCGGTGAAGCAAGGAGTAAACCGGAAAAACAACCGGCGGTTTAAGGGCGCGTGATTCTAGTGATTTGCAGTTCAAATTGCAAGCATCAATACCGAGGCAAGGCCGGAAAGCGGCTGGCAAACACATGTTGCGAGTCAATTGCCGCAGATTGGGCGCGATTTATGTATTTCCGGTGGGGCCGTTGGCCGCAACTATCTTTAAATTTGATAGCCTGGGTTTAGGGACTAGATGAAGCCGACACAGGGACCCGAGATTTCGGACGGAGCAAGCTCCATTGATGCGTCGCCGCATTACTTGCAACTGATTTTCATTGTTACAGAAGCGAAAAAACCGAGCAATGCTCGGTTTCTTAACATCGACAAGACAGTTTAACTAAATCGAATCGACGATCGAGTTCAGTGTGGCACTGGGACGCATTACCTGCGCCAATAGGGCGACGCTGGGTCGGTAATAGCCGCCGATTTCCACTTTTTTCCCCTGCGCAGCATTGAGTTCACTGATAATCTTGCTCTCTTGCTCCTGCAACGCTTTCGCCACCGGCGTAAAACGCGCCTTCAAATCTTGATCATCATTTTGATCTGCCAGAGTCTGCGCCCAATACATTGCCAAATAAAAATGACTGCCGCGATTATCCAATTCCCCGGGTTTACGCCCTGGGGATTTATTTTCATCCAGGAAGGTCGCGGTTGCTTTATCGAGCGTTTCACCCAAAATTTTGGCTTGCTGGTTACCAGTCACATTACTCAAATGATCGAATGAAGCGGCCAGAGCCAAAAACTCTCCCAGAGAATCCCAGCGCAAATGGTTTTCGTTGACCAATTGCTCAACGTGCTTAGGTGCTGAACCACCAGCTCCGGTTTCAAATAAGCCGCCACCATTCATCAAAGGAACGATGGAGAGCATTTTAGCACTGGTGCCCAGCTCTAAAATTGGAAATAGATCGGTTAGATAATCCCGTAAAACATTGCCGGTAACAGAGATGGTGTCTTTGCCCTCAATCAAACGCGCCAGTGTAAATTGCGTGGCGGCCACTGGAGACATAATGTGAATTTCTAAACCACTGGTGTCATGCTGCGGCAAATAGGCATTAACCTTATTGATCAGCTGGGCGTCATGAGCCCGCTGCTCGTCCAACCAGAACACGGCTGGCGTATTGCTTAAACGCGCGCGATTAACGGCAAGCTTGACCCAATCTTGAATGGGTGCGTCCTTCACCTGACACATGCGCCAGATGTCTCCCGGCTCCACTTCGTGCTCCAGCAAAATTGTACCCTTGCCATCAACAACACACACTTTACCCTTGCTGGGAATTTCAAAGGTTTTATCGTGTGACCCGTACTCTTCCGCTTTCTGAGCCATCAAGCCGACATTGGGTACACTGCCCATGGTGGTGGGATCAAAGGCGCCATTGGCTTTACAAAAATCAATGGTCTCTTGATACACACCGGCATAGCAGCGGTCCGGAATAATGGCTTTGGTATCGTGTAATTTGCCGTCTGTACCCCACATTTTGCCGGATGAGCGAATGGCTGCGGGCATGGATGCGTCGATGATAACGTCGCTGGGCACATGCAAATTGGTGATGCCTTTATCGGAATTGACCATCGCCAATGACGGGCGATCCGCATATACGGCCATGATATCCGCTTCCACTTCCGCTTTTTGGTCAGCGGGTAGGCTTTGAATTTTGCTGTATACGTCGCCAAGGCCGTTATTGACATCGACACCCAACTCAGCAAATAGCGCTGCGTGTTTGTCGAATACCGGCTTGTAGAATACTTTCACCATATGCCCAAAAATAATAGGGTCGGACACTTTCATCATGGTGGCTTTCATATGAATAGAGAGCAATACACCGCTGTCTTTCGCTTCGGCTATCTGCTGCTCAAAAAAAGCCACCAAGTCAGATTTACTCAAGACGGCCGCATCGATCACCTCACCTGCCAGCAGCGCAAACGGCTTTTTCAGCTCAACAATACTGCCGTCTTCGGTGTGCAGTTTTACGGCTACCTCACAGGCCTCCGCAACGGTGATTGATTTTTCACTACCGTAAAAATCCCCCTTGACCATAGAGGCGACATGGGATTTGGAGTCAGCACTCCAGGCACCCATAGAATGTGGGTTTTTGCGGGCATATTGTTTAACTGATGGAGGCGCGCGACGATCTGAGTTACCCTCACGCAATACCGGGTTTACCGCACTGCCTTTAATTTTGTCATAGCGCCCTTTGGCGTCTTTTTCAGCGTCAGTTTGAGGCTCTTCTGGATAGTTAGGCAAATCGTATCCAAGAGCCTGCAGCTCTGCAATTGCGGCTTTCAACTGAGGGATGGACGCGCTGATATTCGGTAATTTAATGATGTTGGCCTCGGGTGTTTTGGCCAGCTCACCAAGCAAACCGAGCGCGTCTTCTTGCTGCTGCTCAGGCTTAAGGTGATCATTGAAAGCGGCAATAATGCGGCCGGACAAAGAAATGTCTTTAGTGGTCACGTCAATGTTAGACACTTTCGCGAAGGCCTGAATAATCGGCAACAATGAGTAGGTTGCCAGGGCTGGGGCTTCATCCGTTTCGGTATAAATAATGGTGGGATTCTCTGTAGACATTCTTTTACCTATGTGAGTGCGGGTATGTAACGAGGATACAGTGCGCCCGCTTAATAATATGTGATTCGTATACGACTGGTATCTACCTGGAGTTCAGTCGCCATAGCCATCAGCTGCAATATCGAATTGCCCTGTCGCGGACTCGTTCAGCGGCGCGGGGCGCATTATAGCAGCATGAACCCGCGCCGAGTAGCCAGAAGCGCCAACGCATTTGCGCACCAACATTGCTCAATTCTACGCGCTCGATTGGTATTTTTAGGAAGCCGCGTTAAGCTTGACTTTAATCGTCAAAGGAAAAACACCAATGCGCTTAAGTTCATTGAGGGCAAAACTCATTGCTGTTTTAGTGTCGGTCAGCGTGGCCTTCACGCTCATCACCACCGCAACTCAGGTGTATGGCCACTATCGCGACACTTTACGCGATATAGAAGGGCAGTTGGACGCAGTTGAACAGTTTTCCATGCAAGCTTTATCTTCTGAGACCACCACCACGGCTTTGTCGCAGCAGGATTTAGACCAATTTGTCAAAAACCATTTACAGACCATATTGCTGATGCCCGCGATTCAGGGGGTTTCCGTTTATCAGCAAAAATCCACGATGGCGCAAATTGGCAAGATTCCAGCTGCAAATCAGTTTATTAGCCGAAAGTGGCCACTGGCGTCTTCCAGCGACATCCATCTGGAGGCCTATGCATCAATTAAACCTCTGCACCAACAGCTGCTGCGCGATGCCGGCACCAGCCTTCTGTCAAACAGTATTCGCACTCTGGTTGCAGCGCTAATGGTGTTAATTTGCGTTGAGCGGCTGGTCATTAGACCCGTCCGTGAAGTCGCTCGACATATACAGAGCAATACTCCGGGTAGCAACTATAAGCCTTTGCACTTGTCACGCAACTTCATGGGCAGCAGTGACGAATTAGATGAACTGGTTCAATCTGTAAATCAGCTTCAGACATCACTCAACCAGCATCAATTATCCTTGCAACAGGAAAAAAACCGATATTTTGCCCTGTTTGACAATAATCCCGAGGCGATCTGGCGCTGCGAACTCCAATCCCCATTAGATGTAACCTGGCCCATCTCTCAGCAAATCAATCACCTGTTAAACAATGCCACCGCTGTGGAAATAAATGCGGCCGGGAAAAAGTTTTGCAACACCCAAACCACGTTACCCGGCTTTGTCGATCGCGCTCTATGGCAAACCCTGGCCGAAAAAGAGTGGCGTATTAAGGACTATTTAAGTCAGGGTCTCGACCGCAATGGACAAGAATATTATGTCTCCAGCAGTATCGCCGCCATCATTGACAACAACCTCTGCCAAACCATTTGGGGAGTCTCAATTGAAATCACTGCGCGCATGCAAATGCAACAGGCACTGCAAGACCGGGAGCAACAACTTCAAGCCAGTCAGGTTCGACTGGCAGAAGCCCAAGCTCTGGCACATATGGGTCACTGGGACTACCGTACTTTTGGAGACGATCTCTTTGTCAGCGATGAATTTTCTCGCATCTACGGCTTTAAACCACAGGACCCATCACCGACCTGGGCGGATTTAATCGAACGAATTCACCCAGACGATCGCCAGCACATTACGCACACGCTCTCCAGTGTAGACAGTGAAGCGGTCGGCGCGGAACATCGCATCATCTGGCCCAATGGTGAAGAACGCCACGTACAGGCCGTTGCCCGCAAACGCATCAAAAACAATCGAGTTGAAGCCACTTTTGGCATATTGCTGGACATTACCGATCGTCGACGCGCCGAAGATGCACGGCGGCTCAGCCAGCAAGCGCTGATAGAAAGCGAAGCGCGCATGGCGGAAGCTCAGGCGCTGGCACACATGGGGCATTGGATTCTGGACTACAAAACGAAGCAGTTTACCTGCAGCGACGAATTCTATCGACTCTACGGCCACAAACCTGGCGCTTTTCCCCCTCATTTTAAAACGTTCAACGAACAGATCCACCCGGAAGACCGTGAGCGCATTGAAACCAGCTTAACTCGAGTGCGCAGCCGACCTATTTCGGAAAATTTCCGCATTATCCGACCGGACGGCGAAATTTGTTATCTTCGCGCCAGCGCCATACCGTTTTACTCTGGCGGCAAAGAAATCGAAAGGGTCTTCGGCATCTCCATTGACGTTACCGAACAAACCAAAACAGAGCTGGCGTTACAAGCATCGCAAGAACTCGTGAGCACTGCGTTTAAGGCTAGCCCGGATGGCATAGCCTTTATACACAGCGAAAGCTTGAAAATTATCGACAGCAACCCAACGTTTCAACGCATTTCCGGCTTTAGCGACGAAGAACTAAAACAGCAGCCTATCGATATCCTCAAGGCACACCGAACGACCCAAGATGGGCCAATGCAATTAGCACAGATGCTGAAAGAAAAACACCAAGTTAACGATTGGGAAATCGATTTACACAACAAGCAGGGAGATAAAGTCAACTGTTTGGTTTCTTGGCGCACGGTTAAACTCCACAATCAACATCAAAAATTTGTTTTCTTACATGACGTGACCCAATTGCGCCAACTGGAAAAAACCAATTTGAAACAAACAAAGCAATTACTGCAAGCCGATAAATTGGCATCAATCGGCACCATGGTGGCCGGGGTAGCCCACGAAATTAACAATCCCAACCACATCATCCAAATGAATACGGATTTATTGACAGAATTTAATCACCAAATATTAGAACTTTTAGAGGAACTGCCTGCGGAGAAAATCGCCCAGCAACATTTTAACGGTTTGTCATTAAATGAAATCAGCGAAACCATGCCGCAGCTGTTTGACGATATTAAAAGCTGCACAAAAAGAATCGCCCGCATCGTTCGGGATTTAAAAGATTTTGCCCAACCCCGAGAACGCGCAGAATATTTACCGCTGGATTTAAATCATGTGATTGAGCAATCATTAATGCTGCTGGCGCCAGCCCTTGAAAATAAATCCGTGCAACTGAACCTGGATCTTCACCCCCTACCGAATATCGCTGGCGACTCGCAACAACTGCAACAAATTATAGTAAATTTAACCATGAATGCGATTGACGCATATCTGCCCGGGGACAATGAGACAGTCACGATCAATTCCTTTTGGCTGGAGGGCGAAAACCAGGTGGTATGCGAAATCCTTGATCAAGGCTGTGGTATAGCATCAGAGTATCTCGATCAGATTTTTGATCCTTTTTTTACCACAAAACAAGAGCGCGGCGGTACCGGGTTGGGGCTGGCCATATCATTTCAACTGGTTCGCGAGCATCGAGGCACATTTGAGGTCAAGTCGAAAATTGGCGAAGGAACAAAAATGCGAATCACTTTCCCCGCCCTAGCCACTGCAGACAATTTTCGAACCACTACCGATAAGGCTTCGCTTGCCGAAACCTCACCCACAACTCGACAATAAATCGTTTGAACATGAGAGCTTATTGCCGCTCGGCAGCATAAACAGATTTTTAAGATTGAATGATTTACAACGACCCGAAAACTCGGCCTACTGCAAAAATTGTCGCACCCCCTTTTGACCAGTTCTGCGCACAAACTGCCCTTCCGCAGCGATAGCGACTATAGTGAATAAAGCGTAGCGAAGGGCTTTTCAGCGTTTTTAAAAGAAAAAACCTGATATATTCCCACATGGTCTATATATTGCTCTACTCTGCGGTATAGTTGAGCAAAAACTGTTTTCACGGTTAACGTTTAGTGGGCAAAAAGCCCATCGGCAAAAGGCAGCAT
>JBNKFP010000043.1:0-14811 GCA_050289365.1 Cellvibrionaceae bacterium
CCAGCCATTCCTGTTGACTCGCTCATTTGACCTTTAAGACGGAGAAGTTTTTTGGAATTTACAACTGAATTTACTTACGCATATGGCGGTCCAGTGTGCTCGGCGCAATTTCGGACACGCAATGAAGATTTTATTGTTGATGAAGAGCTGGGCTGGAGACCGGAAGGAGAGGGGGAGCACCTGTATTTGGATGTCAGTAAGGCCGGTGAAAATACCCCTTGGGTGGCGCAGCGGTTGGCCAAATTTGTCGGTGTCAAAGAAACGGATATTGGCTATTGCGGTATGAAAGACCGGCACGCCATAACTCGCCAGTGGTTTAGTGTTTATTTCCCCAAAGGAGAATTGCCCGATTGGTCGCAGTTTGCCAAAGTCGAGAACTTAAACGTCCATATCCACGAGGTGCTTCGTGGCAACAGAAAATTGCGACGCGGGCAACATCAGTACAATCAATTCAAAATCACCCTACGCGACGTGCAATTGAGCAGTCAAGACAGCTTGAATGAGTTGCTGCAAAAAATTGCGAATCAGGGTGTTCCCAACTATTTTGGTGAGCAGCGGTTTGGCCGGGAAGGTAATAATTTACAACTGGCGTCGGCATGGTTTGATCGTCATGAGAAAGTGGTCAAACGCCACAATAAGCATCTGGTGATGTCCGCCGCACGGTCCTATTTGTTTAACAAGGTTCTTGAACTGCGCATCCAACACAATAATTGGCAAAATATCGTTGACGGTGATCCGTTGATCGATGAGATGCCCACTGGTCCCCTCTGGGGGAGAGGGCGTTCAGCGGCACAGTCGTTAGCTTTGGATCTTGAGCAACAAGCACTCGAATCATTTTCTGCTTGGTGTGATGGTCTTGAACACGTAGGGTTACAGCAGGAGCGGCGCCCCCTTATTTTGAAAGCCGAGCATATGAATTGGGCTTTGAGTGAGGGCAATTTGGTCCTGGAGTTTCGATTGCCCCCGGGTCAGTATGCGACTTCTTTGCTGCGTGAAATCGCCATCCTTGCGAGTCCTGATCGGACCCCGAAAGTGTAAGCTTACGGGGTGCTATTTCACGCTTTAAGCGATAACCTGGGCGTTGCTTCCCCGTGGCGCAACTTCATCGACGCGTTGTGCTATATTCTGCCGCCTATTAAAACACTATTGATTTGGATGTAAACGTGAGTCAGTTACTTTTTGAGGGCGTCGGTATGACTTCGCGGCGCACGAGAGACCGCATGGTTAATCGTTTGCGTGAACAGGGAATTCAACATCCCGAAGTATTGGAATTGATGGCTAAGCTGCCACGGCATTTATTCTTAGATGAAGCGCTCGCTCATCGCGCATACGAAGACACTGCGCTTCCTATCGGCTATAGCCAAACGCTTTCTCAGCCCTATATTGTTGCTCGTATGACCGAGTTGTTGTTGAACCATTGCCAACGTTTGGATCGAGTGCTTGAAATCGGTACCGGCTCCGGTTATCAAACCGTGATATTGAGTCAGCTCTGTAAAAAGGTGTGGAGTGTGGAGCGCATCAGGGCGCTTCAAGATAAGGCCCGCGCACGCACGCAAAGTTTCAAAATCTATAATATTCAATTCAAACACGCCGACGGTGGCCTAGGGTTGCCAGACTACGCCCCCTATGACGCCATTTTATCGGCTGCAGCGCCTGCGCTAGTGCCGGACGATCTCAAGGCTCAACTGGCAGCGGACGGAGTCTTAGTTATTCCCGTTGGAGTAGAGCAGCAGGAACTTACGGTGATTAAACGCAAAGGTGACACCGACGAATTTGAACAACACATAATTGAACCCGTGCGCTTTGTGCCACTCTTATCGGGAATTACACGATGACGGAAAACGTTTCCAGCAGGACTTTGAAAGACCACTTAATACTACTGTTAAAAGGCATGGCCATGGGGGCCGCCGACGTAGTGCCGGGGGTGTCAGGCGGGACCATCGCCTTTATCACAGGAATTTACGACGAACTCTTGCACTCACTGAAAAGTCTAACGCCTGGGCTGCTGCTCACTTTGAAAAAACGCGGTTTGGCTGCCGCATGGCAGGAGATGAACGGTAACTTTTTGGTGGCGGTGTTTGGTGGAATATTAATCAGCATCAAAACCTTTGCATTGGTCATCACCATGGCCATTAAGCAATACCCCATTTTGGTTTGGGCTTTCTTTTTTGGATTGATTCTGGCGTCGATATACTATTTTGCCAGTCGCCAGCGAAATTGGCGGGCGGTGGATGTTGTTGCCTGTCTATTTGGGGCCGGTTTGGTTGTCGCCGTCTCATTGATGACCCCAACGCAACTGCCTGGGCATTGGTGGATGCTCTTTATCGGCGGTTTTATTGCCATTTGCGCCATGATTTTGCCTGGGATATCGGGTAGCTTTTTGTTGTTGTTGATGGGCTTGTACCCCGTATTTTTACAGGCCATTAATGATATGGATGTGGTGGCCTTGATCAGTTTTGGCGCGGGCTGTATCGGTGGTTTGCTGTGTTTTGCCCGATTTTTATCGTGGTTGATGGATCATTACCACCAGGTGACCTTTGCCACTTTAATTGGTTTTTTAATTGGTTCTTTAAATGTCACCTGGCCGTGGAAAGAAACCCTAGTGACGACGGTAGATCGTCATGGCGAGATCATTCCCTTGGTCCAAAAGAACGTATTACCGGGTACCTACAGCACCATCACTGGCGCGGATTCGCTCTTAGTCCCGGCCATCGCCATGCTCTTGACTGCATTTATTTTGGTACTTTCGACTGAATTAATTTCGGAAAAGTTCAGAAAAGCTAATGACTAAATATCAGTACTTTGGTCTAAATGTACTGGTCAAAAAGTCGGATTTGGCGCAAAAAGACGGGTTTTAATCCTAGGTTATTTAGATTTATTTCTAATATAAAATTCAAAATTGTAGCCCAAATAGTATAAATGAGATGCCTGGATTCGAATGGTTTTTAGGCTGATAGAATGGAGATTGAGCTATGAATCTGATGCGAGTGTCAATTATTTTAATCATATTGAGCGGTCTTTGGGGGTGCCAAAATCAGCCCTATTCCGCGCCCATAGTCGACGCTCAACCCATTCCAAAAACCCGCATCCGGGAGCACGTTGTAGCACCGGGAGAAACCCTCTATTCGATTGCACTTAAATACGATGTTGACTACGAAAAGCTCTCTAGAATGAATGGCTTAGATCGCGAATACTCAATTCGCCCCGGACAGGTTTTGAAACTCGATTTGGAGACTTATGATAATGCCTCAGGCGGCTCAGGTAGGGCGCCTGAGCGGACCCTGCCTGCGCCAGCCAAAAGTTCAAAAAATCAATCAACTGGCTTCACATATGAGCCCACATCAACGGGCTCAAAAAGTTTGATCATTTGGCATTGGCCGACTAGTGGAAAAGTATTAGAGGTGTTTGGTGGTCAAGGTGGATTGAATAAGGGTATTGATATTCGCGGCAAATTGGGAGAGCCTGTATTTGCCGCTGCCGATGGAGAGGTTGTTTACTCAGGTAGCGGATTAAGGGGTTACGGAAATTTGATCATCGTTAAGCACAATGAAAGATATTTAAGTGCTTATGCGCACAACCGTGTCATTTTAGTGCGTGAGGGGGAACAGGTGAGTGCTGGGCAACGCATTGCTGAAGTGGGTTTTAGCGGAAGTAACGTCGCCAAGCTGCATTTTGAAATTCGAGTGAATGGCAAGCCTGTTGACCCGCTACGATATCTTCCAACTAGATAAGAGCAACCCGCTCAACTTATGTCGGTAGTAGCCGATAACTGATTTAAGCCCTTGACGAGAGGGTCGGTGCTAGCGTCAAAAGCGTTGAGTGGCACCTCGGCTGAAAGTGGATTTTGTGGACACTTTCAGCATGTAGTCGACGAAGCATTTAGACGGGATGCTCAATCGATCGGGGGAGACCCCGAACCATAAGAATCCGAGTTCTTGTTGTTACGCTAGCTTGGTGCGTATTTGAGCTTAAAAAAACAACCTATTGGTCCGAGGATAACGCAATGGCAGCTCAACATTTTGAAGTCGAGATCTACAATAATAAAACCGACGACGATGCACTTTTTAGCGCAGTCGCCGAAGAGGATGATAGTGAAGATTTATCCGAATTTGAAACCATCACCCGTGATCGCAGTGCCAGCGGTGAAGAAGATACCTACCAGAAAAACCTCGATGCAACTCAGCTCTACTTAAATGAAATTGGCTTTTCGCCGCTACTCAGTGCAGAAGAAGAAGTGTTTTTTGCTCGCAAGGCGCTGCGCGGTGATGATGCTGCTCGCAAGCGTATGATTGAAAGTAATTTGCGTTTGGTGGTCAAGATCTCCCGGCGCTATGTGAATCGTGGGTTAGCCCTGCTGGATTTAATCGAAGAGGGTAATCTCGGGTTGATTCGCGCTGTAGAAAAATTCGACCCGGAGCGCGGTTTTAGGTTCTCGACCTATGCAACATGGTGGATTCGCCAGACCATTGAGCGGGCCATTATGAACCAGACCCGGACCATTCGCTTGCCGATTCACGTTGTTAAAGAGTTGAATGTATATCTGCGTGCCGCACGCGAGTTATCGCAAAAACTGGACCATGAACCCTCGCCAGAAGAAATTGCCCATTTGCTTGATAAGCCCGTAGAAGATGTTGAGCGAATGCTCAGTCTAAACGAGCGCGTCACATCAATGGATACGCCTGTAGGGCCAGCTTCCGATAAGACCTTGGTGGATACCGTTGCGGACCAGCACGTGTCAGATCCCGTGGCTCTGTTGCAGGACAGCAACCTAAATACCAGTTTAGATCGCTGGCTTGATGAGTTGAGCGAAAAACAACGGGAAGTTGTGGCCCGCCGATTCGGATTGCGGGGTCATGAGTCGAGTACATTGGAAGAAGTGGGTCGAGAAATCGGTTTGACTCGCGAGCGTGTTCGACAAATTCAAGTCGAGGCATTGCGTCGCTTGCGAGATATATTGGAAAAGCAAGGCTTGAACGCGGAATCGCTGTTTGGTGCGGCCTAGACCGCAACCCCTGTCGCCAAAATAAAAAAGCCGCTCTGTGAGCGGCTTTTTTTTATCTTTTAAGATGTTCTATCTTGCCTTCTACGCCGTCCCATTCTTCGTGATCTTCCATGGCTTCTTTTTTCTCGGTGATATTGGGCCAGACTTCAGCGAGTTCCGAATTCAGCTCCAAAAACACTTCTTGCCCTTCTGGTAACTCGTCTTCGGAGAAAATCGCGTCAACTGGGCACTCGGGCTCACACAGGGCGCAATCGATGCATTCATCGGGATGGATTACCAAGAAATTCGGGCCCTCATAAAAACAATCAACTGGGCAGACTTCTACGCAGTCCGTGTGTTTGCAGTTAATGCAGTTTTCGCCCACTACGAATGTCATGACAGTTAAACCTCTTTGGTTGGTGGCGCCAGCGGCGTAAAAAATTAAGCGCGGCATTTTAACAGTTGTTGTCGGATTTTAAACCCCTAACCGACGGTTTTGGTGGTGGTATTGTGCCGTCACCGCGATTTTTGGGGCACTAAGTCTTAGCGTAGCAGAGCCTTTAAGTCGTAGAGCGCTTGCAGTGCCGCTAATGGTGTTAGTTGGTCCGGTTGCATTCGCTTCAGCTTTTGTTCCACTTCGCTTTCTGCTAACGGGGCAAAGAGATCTGGTTGCTGTTTCGGTGGCGTGACTTTCTGAAGCGGCTTTGCCGAAACGGTTTCGTCTGCAGATGGGTTGGTGAGAGCTGCGGCGTCTTGTTCTAGCCGCGCGAGTTGCAGTTTTGCGCTGTCGAGCACGGCCTGTGGAATGCCTGCCAATTTTGCCACTTGCAAGCCGTAACTTTTATTTGCCGGGCCCTTGCGAATATTGTGTAAAAACACAATGTTGTCTTGATGTTCGGTGGCGTCGAGGTGGACATTGGCCATAGTGGAAATGTGCTCCGGCAATGCCGTAATTTCAAAATAGTGAGTGGCGAAAAGGGTAAATGCGCTGAGTTCGCGCGCAAGGTGTTCTGCGCAGGCCCACGCCAGCGAAAGACCGTCGTAGGTGCTGGTGCCACGGCCAATTTCATCCATCAGCACTAAGCTGTTGGCGGTGGCATTGTGTAGGATATTGGCGGTCTCAGTCATTTCCACCATAAACGTAGAGCGACCACCGGCGAGATCGTCAGATGATCCTATGCGTGTGAAAATTCGATCGACCAAGCCCAAACAGCAATGACTGGCTGGCACATAGCTGCCGATCTGTGCCAGCAGCACTATCAGTGCCGTCTGGCGCATGTAAGTCGATTTACCACCCATGTTTGGTCCCGTGATGATCAGCATGCGCTGATCGTCATTTAGGGTGAGATTGTTGGGTACAAAGGGGGCTTCCAAAACCTGCTCAACGACAGGGTGGCGGCCTTGTTCAATGGCGATGCCGGGGTTGAGTTGAAGTTGCGGGCGGCTGTAGTTGAGTTGGTCGGCTCGTTCTGCCAGGCAGCAGAGCACATCCAGCTCACTGATGGCGGTCGCGCTCATTTGCAGCGCCAATAAGTCCTGGTTTATGCGTTCAATCAACTCTTCATAGAGCCCTTTTTCCCTGGCCAGTGCGCGGCTTTTGGCGGATAGGGCCTTGTCTTCAAATGCCTTGAGTTCGGGGGTGATAAAACGTTCAGCATTTTTGAGTGTCTGGCGACGAATGTATTCCGCTGGCGCTTTGTCCGATTGGCCGCGACTGATTTCGATGTAGTAGCCGTGCACGCGATTGTAGCCAACTTTCAGTGTGGCGATGCCCGTGCGCTGCTTTTCCTGCTCTTCAAGTTTGACTAAAAAATCACCGGCGTTGCTACTGATGTTTCGCAGTTCATCCAGTTCAGTATCGTAGCCGGGGGCTATTACGCCGCCCTCGCGCATTACCACCGGTGGGTTTTCTACTATTGCCCGCTGCAGGGTGTCGACCAGCTCGGGAAATTCCGCTAAGTTTTGAGCCAGTTGAGCCAAGTGAGAGGATTGGGTGTTGGCGAGCTCACTCTGCAGTTGCGGTAGTACGGCCAGCGAGGCGCCCAGGCGGGACAGGTCGCGAGGGCGGGCTGAGCGCAAAGCGATACGACCGAGGATTCGCTCCAAATCGCCAATGTGCTTTAAGGTTTTGCGGCAGGCTTCAAAATTGTAGTTTTGAAGCAGGGTTTCGATTGCATCTTGCCGTGCTAGCAGCCGCTCTAAATTGCGCAGAGGGCGGTGCAGCCAACGCCGCAACATACGACTGCCCATGGCCGTTGTGGTTGTATTGAGCACCGCAAACAGAGTGTGGTCTTCTTCACCCAGTAGGTTCACATCCAGTTCTAAATTTTTGCGTGTGGCACTGTCCATGGCAACCGTTTCGTCCAGGTGCTCAATGATCGGAGCGCTTAGATGGGTAAGGCTCGCGCGCTGAGTTTCTTTGGCGTAGCTGTATAGGCAGCCGGCAGCGGCAATGCCTGCGGTTAAATGGTCACAGCCAAAGGCCACCAAATCTTTGGTGCCGAAATGTTCGGTAATTAAGCGTCGCCCCAATTGCCAATCAAACTCCCAATCGGGACGCTTGCGCTGGCCACGTTGATGGGACGTTTGCAATTCCATAGACTCAGGAATAAGGAGTTCTGCGGGGCGCAGGCGTTCGAGTTCACTGAGCAGCTCCAATTCACTTTGCACTTCCAGCACAGCAAAGCGACCACTGCCCATGTCTAGGCTGGCGATGCCGAATTGATTTTCAAAAACGGCCACGGCCACCAGCAGGTTGTCGCGACCGGAGTCCAGTAACGCTTCATCACTGACTGTGCCTGGCGTCACCACCCGCACGACTTTGCGCTCAACTGGACCTTTGCTGGTTGCGGGGTCACCTATTTGTTCGCAGATGGCGACTGATATGCCGTGTTTGACCAGCTTGGCCAAATACCCTTCTGCAGCATGGTAGGGCACCCCGGCCATGGGAATGGGTTCACCGTTGGATTTGCCGCGCGCGGTGAGGGTGACATCCAATACTCTGGATGCCATCTTGGCGTCATCAAAAAACAGTTCGTAAAAGTCACCCATACGGTAGAAGACCAACTCTGTTGGGTGCTCCGCTTTGATTCGAAGGTATTGTTGCATCATCGGTGTGTGCTGCTCGGTACTGACGGACATGCTGGTGGAGACCTCAATTGATCGAAAGCGGATGGACTTGAACGCGGAGCGGGATTGTAACATTGGCTAAGGCGGGAGTGACAAGTTGATATCCGGGCAGGTGTTTGTCGGTTCAAATAAATTCTATGATTGTGATAAGCCGCTGAGTTACCCAAGTTTGTCTGTTGATGATTGACTTGTTTAAGCGGTGGGTAGAACTCTGGACAGGTTGGAAGCGAGAGTTTATTCTCGCAGCTTGCCATGGATGCGAAAAATGAAAAAAGGAAAGTGGTACTGAAGAAACAGTCCTGCGAGTTGATCGCAAAACGCATCAAGGAATTTCGATATGCAACCTTATTTTCGCCTTTCAATGCCCCCCTTTGTTGTATTATTGGGCGCACTCTTGAGTGTTCAAACAGCCAGCGCTGATAGCGAAGAAGATGCCGCTATGGCGGAATATCAGCGGCGTCTCAACGCCCAGGTTATGGCACAGCCATTTCAGCCGGGTGATGTGCAACGCGTGGACGCCTATGTCAAAGAGGCTATGAAAAAGGATCTCCAGCCTCGTTCGAATCCGCCCAGCTACTGGCAGCCTGGTTACACCTGTGATCATGTGCGTCGCTATCGGCACTATTCCTATAATGATTACCGTGACTGCGTCTATTACCATCGATATCACGGCAGCTACTGGGGGCAACCGGTGGTTGTGAGGCAGGCCGCTCCACAGCCAGTGGTCGTGGTCGAAAAACCCGCTCCTCAACCGGTGACGGTAGTTGAACAGCCCGCGCCAAAGGTCGTTGCGGTGGAAGAAAAGCCGACGACCGTCACGGTGCGTAAAGGTGGCAACAAAACCATTACCATTGATGAATTTGATGAGGATGCGTTAGAGGATTACTACAACGCATTAAAAGCCTCCGTTGAATTCCTGATGCCCTTTTCTGCTTTTACCAAAGAGCAAGTGAATGCCATGGAAAAGCAGCATGGGATGAAATTGACCGCTGCTTGGAGCATGATGATCAGTGGGCGCCTGCAAACCAGTCAAATTGAGCTGATGGAGTGGCCAGAAAGTGCTCGCCAAGAAGGTTGGAAGGTGCTTGGCAAACGCATCACTAAATACAATAAGCTCTTTAATCAGCATCGAGAGACGCTTTTGAAAAATAATGCTTTGGATGAAAGCTTTTTGAGTAACTTAAAGAACTTTGAATTGCTAACCGAAGAAAGTTTAATGGAATTATAGGTAGCCGGTATCCCGTGAAAACCCGTGGCAGGGGCATGAGGTGTCACCTGCCCATGTGCATCAAATTAAACCCAAGTCATCTTGGTAAACCGTGTAATATCGGTTTTGTCGAACTGTTAACAATCACCTACTACCGAGACGAATTCATTGAAATCCGACCTGTTTAGCGAAATGGAGCTTAACCCTGCTCTACTGCAATCCTTACAACAGCTTAAGTATCAGCAAATGACACAGGTGCAGGCACAAAGTCTGCCCGCCATGTTGGCGGGGGAAAATGTGATTGTTCAGGCGCAAACTGGTTCGGGTAAGACGGCAGCCTTTGCTCTTGCGCTGCTGCAATCCCTTCAGGTAAAACGATTTGCCGTACAGGCGTTGGTGTTGTGCCCCACGCGAGAATTGGCTGAACAGGTAGCTGGTGAAATACGGCGTCTGGCCAGTGCGCTCGGAAACATTAAAGTGCTCACCCTATGCGGTGGGGTACCCTTTCACCCGCAAAGTCAGTCATTGCAGCATGGTACTCAAGTCGTCGTTGGAACGCCAGGGCGCGTAGACGAGCACTTGCGTAAAGGGACTTTGAATACGGCAGATCTCGGT
This sequence comes from Cellvibrionaceae bacterium, assembly GCA_050289365.1. Classification (GTDB taxonomy): domain Bacteria; phylum Pseudomonadota; class Gammaproteobacteria; order Pseudomonadales; family Cellvibrionaceae; genus JBNKFP01. The sequence continues at coordinate 9,933 of JBNKFP010000043.1, forward strand.
GTGCTGGTTCTGGATGAGGCGGATCGTATGTTGGACATGGGCTTTCAAGACATTATTCACGACATCTTGAAGCAGCTGCCAAAGCCACGGCAAAACATGTTGTTTAGTGCGACCTATCCGGAGAATATCGCCAAGCTGGCGAATCATATAATGACCGATGCACAGCGCATTACAGTCGTTCCATCCACCCGTGACATGGGAATTGAGGAAATCTTCCATCCGCTGGCAGGGCACAGCCGCAATCAGGCGGTTACACTTGTTCTGCTGAGTCGCCGTCCGGATTCGGCTATCGTCTTCTGCAATACCAAAAAAGAAGTAGACCAATTGACCCAAGAGTTACTTCGCTGTGGGGTTCATGCGCGAGCATTACACGGGGATTTAGAGCAAAAGGACCGAGATATTACTCTGGTGTTGTTCGCCAATCAAAGCATCTCGGTATTGGTGGCGACCGATGTTGCTGCGCGTGGTTTGGATATTGAAGCGGTCGATGTGGTGATCAATTTCCAACTTGCACGAGATAACACGGTTCATACTCATCGTATCGGCCGCACAGGTCGGGCAGGCGCTAAAGGTGTGGCGGTATCCATGTTTGAGCCCCAGGAAAAATTTAAACTCGACAAATTAGCTGCGGAAAATTCCACTGTCATTGCGCCCACACCGCTTCCTGATGCGGCTGTATTGCGCAAACCGGGTTACAGTGCACCTCATCAAACCTTGCAAATCGACGGTGGTAAAAAGCAAAAATTGCGCGCGGGCGATATTTTAGGGGCCCTCACCGCCGAAGGTGAGTTAAGTGGCGATCAGATTGGAAAAATTGTGATCACGGAATCCCGCGCATTTGTTGCAATTAAGCGCAAGTTTGTTGATACGGCTTTTTCAATTATCCGCAACGGTAAGGTCAAAGGGCGTAGCTATCGCTGTCGTCTTGTGGATTAAACTCGTGAATGAATTTCCCTCCGTCGGTCGGAGGGAAATTCAACCGTGGGCTTGATCAGAGTTCGTCTGCTATCGCCTGAATTTCATCATCTGTCAATGATATTCCTGACATTAAGGGCACGTTGGCAATGGCATTTTTGATTTCCGTAAACGTGCTTCCTGCTTTGGCGGAAGAAGCTAAGGCGCCATGACAACCACTGCAATTATCTGCATAGAGCTGTTTACCATCTATTGCAGCAGGTTTATCGTTGGGATACTTGGTCGTGTTTGCTAATGCTTTAAGCAAGTCTTTGATATCGCTTAAAGGGCTCTCGCTCAACAAAGGTTGGCTTTGGCTGGGAACCATCATGCTGCCCAAATGACCAAATTTGACTTTGTGCTGGTCTTCATAAGGTTTACTGCGCACATGCCCCCCAACCGTATAAGCGCCGCCGTCGACCATAATCAGGGTGCCGTCTGCACCGTGACAGCTTGCACAGGTTGAGGAATATATAGCGTCACCATTGGTCGCGTTGCCATCCGCTCCGAGATTAGAAAAACTGGCCGTGCGATTGGGATAAGAACCGCTGCCCAAAGTCAGAGTGTAGATCGCACTGGTGTCGACAGCGTCTTCCTTCAGGAATTTGACGATATGCCAGATCTGCTCGTCTGTGAGAATCTCACCGAAGTCAGGCATTCTGTCTCCGACAATAGAATTTGTTGTCGGGTTGTATGTCGACAGATCTTCGCTCACGCTGCGTCGAGCACCGCCAAATTTAATCGCTGTAAAAAGGTCTGCGGGTGTATTCAAACCAGCGAGTGCGGCCAAGTCAAGATTCGCCACATTGGGGCGGGTTGTGGACGGAGCTCTGTTGCTGTAGCCGCCGTCTTGACCAAGTCGATCCCAGCCGTGACACTGTTTGCAGCGGAAAAAATCTGCGTTTGCCGCAATGGTATCCAACTCGCCCTGGTTTGCCAGGTTCGAATTGTTGAGGGTGAAGCCCGTTTCAGTTGCCCAAAACTTGGAATATAACTGACCGCCAAGAATGCCATCCGCACTATTGTTGTAAAAGGTTAAATCCGGTGCACTTGAGCTTGATGAGACACTGCTTGAGCTGGATTCAGAGCTTGAACTTGAAGAGATGCTGCTTGAGCTGGATTCGGAGCTAGCCATGGCAGAGGAGCTAGAGACCGAACTGGAGCTTGTTGACACGCTTGAAGAAGCTGCGGTGGAACTTGATGAGACGCTAGAACTGGGTGGTGAAGGATTGGAGCTGGAGCAACCTGCTAGCGTCAATATTAACAAGTTGGCGTATAAGGCTGTTTTAATGGGGCGGATCAAAGAGCTGACTGAAGAGGCTTCAAATTCAATAAGCATTTGCATATCTCCTATGTGTAGCACTGGGCTCGAAGACAAGTGTAGCACTGGGGGCGAAGACAAGTTGAATTAATAGTCATCATTGTATTTGTATTTTGGGAAGATACAAAGCTTTTATTTGCATTAGGGAATCTGTTATTGGAATTCAGCTCGCATATACTTTTAGGGCAAATGCTTACTTATGATTTTCGAGGAGGCCTGTTTACTGAATATTTTGGGGGACTTGATTGAGAGGGAGTGAATGCTTTTTTCATTTCAGTGTATTTCAGAATCGTTGACTCCGAGCGAATTGCGATGATGGGTAGCAGTAAACTGAGTTGAATGATGGCACAGATAAAAGAGACGCTGGCGAACTACCCAAAAACGGCTTGCCACAATCCAATGAGACTCATTGTAAACAGTGTGATTCCCATTCCTCGGTAAAATTTTTTGGTGTCCGAATTTATTAGATAGTGGTGAAATTTTAAGCCGCAGAAGTGACCCACCGCTGCGCAGGGCAAAAGCCACAGTTGGTTTATCCATTGCAGGTCAACATCTCGGTAAATGAATACACTGGTTTTTATGAGCACCAGGATGATCCAGAGAGCAAATAATGTATCCCGCAAGCGATGTTTATCGACCTGGTGAGTTGCGACAGCAACGATTAAGGGTGCACCAATTAAAGAAGTACCGCTTATGTAGCCCCCAAGGGCTAAAAAAAAGTAGTCAATGTAGCGATTGTTGCTTTTAAAGGGGGTGTTTAAAATATAGGTCACAGAATAAATTAAAACCACTGAAAAAATGATGGTGCTCATGATCGTGGGTGGCAGAGCGAGCAGCCCAAACACGCCGATCAATTTTGGCACAATAATTATGCTGAGGGCTTTTTTAAGCCAAGAGCCATCGACCGTTGCAAACAGTCGAGTAAATGTTGAATGTCGCGTGAGTGGGTTATTTTTGAATAGCGTTAGCAGGGCAAAAAATACCAACTGAATAGCGATAATTGGCAAGTATACTAAGGGCCGATTATCGATCAGTAACAGAAACGGCAAAGACATCAATGCGCCGCCAAACCCCAACCCCGTTCGCACAAATCCGCTCCAGGCAAAAACGATACTGATAAGCGTATATTGATACCAGGAGAGATCGAGCATACATAAGCCAAAGTACAGAGTGGATTGCTATAGATATGCAAGGTTAAAGATGGTTAGACTACAACGTCGCTCTGGAGTAATGCAACCATTTAAGGGTGGCAGGTATTTAACAATTATGTTTTTTAATCCCACTCCAATGATGTTGCAATATCTGTGTGGCTTAAGGTCCGGGCACATCGCTTTTTACAATATAGTGATTTTCAAAAAATAAAGAAATGGCTGGTCTTAAGGTGCTTTGAGGTGTGGTTGATTGAATTGATGTGCTCAGGAAATAGGTAACGTTTTTAACTTCATCAGCCGTAATTACTCCATTTCACGGGTGCCCAATGCATTCAGTCTTTGAGTCATCTAACCCAATGGTGCTCGTCAAAGTATTACTGCAGACCCCAAAAAGACATGGCGACTAAGAGTGCGATTTGAATTGTTTTTCTGGTGGCAAATATTCCATTTTCTCAGATTTTGATTGTTCGTTACCGGGAGGGCTCAATAGAAACCCTGAATAGCTATTTTGATAAGTTGACTTGAAATTGACTTTCAATACGTTTTAGAGAATCTGGACTGATCCAGTCACGAGCACCGTGAATCTTTTCCAAGATTATGCCGTTGGTGTCGACCAGTAAGGTAAGAGGTATACGATCTGCCCCAAGCATATTTTCGAGAACCAGATTACTGTCGAGAAAGTTTTGGAACGTGATTTTTGATTTTTCAAGACGCGCTATTGCAGCTTTTGGGTCGTCATCCGTTGATATGCCAATAATATTGAATTGTTTGCCATTGAAGTTTTGTGAAAGCTGGTTTAACGATGCCATTTCAGCGACACAAGGCCCACACCAGCTCGCCCAAACATTGATAATAAGGGGTTTGCCTCGATAGAGAGAGAATGTTGATGTCTCACCATCCAAACCCCACAACGTGGTATCTCTGAGTTGTTTCCCAACTGGGATTTCTGTCGTTTCGGCAGCAATCACGGATGGGTAGGCTAGTATCCTAGCCCAAAAAAATAGATATACCGCCAGGTTTAGTAAGGTTTTTAAATCGCGCATGTTGCTGTGGGGGCCTGCTCGAACGTATTGATATCAATGCTAATATCGAAATACGTTCGAGCGCAATGCCCTCAGTCGTCAAAGCTGCGCTCATTGACCCTGTGGCAACCGGAATTCCCACAATTAGCGTTTTGACTCAGTGAACGGCCTCTGTGGTCATTGCTTCGATATCGATTTGAGTGACAGGCTGCGCATTTCGGAACATAGGACGGCGACCGGTAATTAATGGTTTCGTTATTTTTATGACAGGAGTTGCAGGTAACTCGGAAGTTGTGGTCACCAGGGTAGTTACTGGTACTGTGCCTAAACGAAATCGGTGCCCAGCGAGTGGTGGAATGGCAGACCACGCAGTCTTGGCTGGTGATGAAGTGCCCAAAGTTTTTGTCCGTGGATATCGTGCCGTTATGACA
>JBNKFP010000044.1:0-14619 GCA_050289365.1 Cellvibrionaceae bacterium
CAGAAGACACAGGTGGCCGGGCGACGCAACCTCGATCAGTGATTGAGTAAAAATTTAGAGAAAATGTGCCTTAAAATCACAGCGTCTAGCGTTCGACCTCTTTATCGACCGCAGCATTTTTTGAATTTGTTGCCACTTCCACAAAAGCAGGGGGCGTTGCGCTCTAACTTGAGTGGTGGTAAAAAGCGACCATCGACATAAAACCAATGCTCATCTTGCCGTACAAAGCGCGACAGTTCATGAATCTGCCCAAGCTCAGTTTGTGAGTCGCGAAAGAACGCGGCAAATTCTACTTGTCCCTCGGTTGCGCTTGTTGTTGCGGCGGAGAGCACTCGCAGTCCCAGCCATTGGGTATTTGCAAACGTGGATGACAAGGCCTTTTCCTGGTCAATGGTGGTGTCGGCCGCTAAATGGGTTTTTATCAGATAGGCCGAATTTTTCTGAACGAACGCACTGTAGCGGCTGCGCATCAATTGTTCCGGCGTTTGCGCAAATGTGTCGCCATTTAGAATGGGTTGGCAGCATTGGGCGAACGGCGTATTCAGTCCGCAGAGACAAGTCTGCATAGTTGTTCAATTCCTTCGATGATTGGGTGACTTCAGCGGGGCTATGCCGGAGTGGGTAGTTTACGGCATCGCTGGTAAGTGCCCAAGAGCGTCGGTGCAAAGGAAGTTAACCGGTGAGTGAGGGCCGCGATTGTTCGTTGGCTTTGCTGTGAGCTACATGATCACGCATTCCGTGATTGCCTTGGAAAACCAACTGCCCAGCGTTGTGGATCATATCTTCGATGGTGGTGTTTTTCTCTGGGGTCACTGAATAGATCCCAATGCTCACTGAGAGCCGGTGTGGATTTTCTTGGGCGTCGTAAATCTCCATGGAGCGTACTTCTGTGCGCAGCATTTCTGCCCGCTCAATAACGCGATGGTCATCGTCTTCGACACAGAGAATCACAAACTCATCATCACACAGACGAATGGCAATATCGGTGGCACGGCAAAAGTAGCGTTTAATGACATCCGCGACTTGGATAAGACATTGGTCACCAAGCCGCTCGCCTCCAACGCCGCTGAGCAGGCCAAAATTGTCGACGTCAACTAATATCGCGTGCAGACGTAACTTTTCCCTTTTGGCTGCACCCAGAATGAATTCGCCGCGGGTGCTCAGGTGACCACGATTTTTGAGTTTGGTTAAGGCATCGGTTTCGTTGGTGTATTCCAGGCGCCTACTCATTTCCCGGTAGAGTACATTCACCTTGCCGAGTACGTTCTTGGCGTACTCTTCTTGGGTGACATCTTTGTTGATGCTGATCAGATGGGTGATTTTATCGCCATCTTTCAGGTAATTGACCGACAGTTGATTCCAAAATAGACGGCCATCTTTGGTGTAGTTACGCAGCTTAACGCAACAGGGTAGCCCCTGAGCGATTGCGGTTTTGAGTTCATTTAGGCTGTCTTGCTGGTCGTCGCTGCCTTTTAAAAAGCGACAATCTTGGCCTTCAATGTCGCTGGCGCAGTAACCACTGATTTGCTCAAAAGCGCGGCTGACAAAAATAATCGGATTGTGTGCCCCACCTTCCCCGTATTCGGCGATGAGTATTCCGTCGTTACTATGTTGTATGGCCGTTTTGAGTAGCTCAACCGAAAGCATTTATGTATCCTCACCCGCAAGTAAGCGTGAACCGCACAATCGAACGCCGGGTGGCGTAGTATTTCACCTAATACAACATTAGACGAAAACTGTGCAGTTTCAATATTTGTAGCGAAACCAAATGAGTTCGGTCTTTTTTATTGCTTTTGGTTATAGGGGGCACTAATGGCCCGGACAAGCCGAGCCATTAGAGTTAGGGGGTGGCTTCACAGGCGGGCAAGGCCGCTTGTCCTGTCACGAGGGTGAAGCTGAATTGACCTTCCACGCCATTGCTGAGCTGCTTGGCTTTGATGGTAAACAGTTCTTCGCCTTGCAGCCCTGGTATTTCGGCGCCGACGGTTAATTGCGTGACAAACTCGCGCTGTACTGTGTCAAAGAGGTTGCCGAGGGTCGTGCTGTTTTTACCGAAGAAGTAGCGACCGTGACCCATTTCGGCTATCTTGAGCAGCTCTTGGGCCTCAATATAGTCGCCGAAGCCAATGACAAATACCCGCAGGTTTGGCACTAAATTAAACTTATTTTGCAGGGATTCTAGGGTGGTTGGCTCAAAGCCAAAGCCCTCGTAAAGCAAGTTGGTGTTCACGGACAACGACTTTTTGAATGCCGGATCACTGTTATCAAAGTTGCTGTTATTGTCCTTACCATCCGAGAATACAATCATCACATGCTGATCACGCTCATCCGCCGCGATGTCGCTTTGGTAAAGTTGCAAATGCACGTCCGCCATATGGGCCACCGCCTTGTAGAGTCCGGTAAATGCGGCTCCTAGCGGCTCAGGTATGCTGGTGACATCGCCAATCGTCCAGTCTTCGCCGGCATTGTTCGCAATTGGGCGGTAAATTAAGTCGTTGAACCACGCCAGCTCCCAGTGAAACTGGGAATTATTTGCCGCCCAAGTATCCTTGGTTTTACGCAGAATGGATGCGGCGGCGTTTTTCATAGGGTCAAAAGCCGGGGGATTGTGTTCCAGCATAGAGGAGCTGCTGTCCAGCACCAAGGATAAAACCAAATCGGAATTCAATAGTTCCGAACTCAAATCGATTAGGGACTCGTTATCGATGGGTTCAGCATTGACATACAAATTGGTATCCAGGGCGGTGGGAATATTGTTGGCATTCAGTACTGGGTCTACCGTCTTGCCGCTGGCATCGCGTACCACATATTGAATGATCAAGCGGGTGGCGCCATTCTGAGGGTTATAGCACGCGGTTTGATTCTCGATTTGCACGGACAATTTATTGTCAACACAGGTGCCATTGATATCAATTTGCCCAGTGGGGCATTGGACGGGGTCCACCACACACTCGTCATTTTCCTCGTGTTGGCCTATGGGGCAATCCAAGGGTTCTTTAATGCACTTGCCCTGGTATTCTACTTGGCCTACTTCGCAAACAAGGGTGTTCACCACGCATTTGTTATCTTCAATATGCTGCCCGACTTCGCAGATAGGGGGGGTGGGTTTGCAAACACCATTTTGTCTGGTTTGTCCCGTCGGACATTGGCTGGGTTTGATGCAATTGCCTGAGGCATCTTTTTGGCAGGGACCGGGCTTTCCTTTACCGCCGTCACATGCGGCAAACGAAAAAACACAGCAAACGACGAATATTTTGAGCAGTAGGGTCATCGGATTCACGGTTGAGCCTTGGTAGAGAGTGATTTGCGCAATAGTGTACCCTAATGGCGCAAATAGGGCAGTATTCCGCTTTTGCAATACTCTGACAGGGTAAAAGGATGCGCTACTGAGTCGCGAATTCCTTTACCTTCCCGTCTGGCTAGGCCAAAATAGCGCCCACCAGACGAGCGCCGCTGGTAAATACCTTCTTGCCCAAATGGGGGCGGGATGGTTTCCAGTCAAGTTGCGCCTATAACATCATTGCTGCGACTGACCGCGGCGCATTACACAGACAGACAGAGGAGTGCTCAATGCCTTCACGTAAAGAATTAGCCAACGCCATCCGCGCTTTGAGTATGGATGCAGTCCAAAAGGCCAAAAGCGGTCACCCAGGTGCGCCCATGGGGATGGCGGATATAGCCGAAGTATTGTGGAACGATTTTCTAAAACACAATCCACAAAATACTAAGTGGGCGGATCGTGATCGCTTTGTTATGTCCAATGGCCATGGCTCCATGCTGGTTTACTCACTGTTGCATCTCAGCGGCTATGAATTGCCTATAGAAGAGTTGAAAAACTTCCGTCAATTGCATTCCAAAACCCCAGGTCACCCCGAATACGGTTACGCGCCAGGCGTTGAGACAACGACGGGTCCCCTTGGCCAAGGTATCAGTAATGCTGTGGGTATGGCCCTCGCCGAAAAGGTTCTGGCCAGCCAATTTAACCGTGACGATTTCAAAGTGGTCGATCACTTCACCTACTGCTTTTTAGGTGATGGTTGCTTGATGGAAGGCATTTCTCATGAGGCTTGCTCCCTTGCGGGCACTCTCGGCCTGGGCAAATTAATTGCCTTTTATGACGACAACGGCATCTCCATTGACGGTCACGTGGAAGGATGGTTTACCGACGATACGCCGAAACGCTTCGAAAGCTATGGCTGGCAAGTGATTCCTGATGTGGACGGTCACGACCCTGAGGCCATAAAAGGGGCCATCATCAATGCCCGTCTGCAGTTGGATAAGCCGACATTGATCTGCTGTAAAACGATTATCGGCTTTGGCTCTCCCAACAAATCCGGAAGCCACGATTGCCACGGTTCACCGCTGGGTGATAGTGAAGTGGCAGCTGCGCGTGAGTTTTTGCAATGGCCTTATGCTCCCTTTGAAATTCCCAGCGAAATCTACGGTGGTTGGGATGCCAAAGAAAAAGGCGCTGCCGCTGAAAGTGCCTGGGATGAATTGTTCAGTGCCTACCGCAGTGCACACCCAGACTTGGCCGCTGAGTTCGAGCGGCGCGTGATCAAAGGCGAATTGCCAGCCGATTTCGCTGCCAAAGCGGATACTTATATTCAAGCCTGCCAAGATAAAGCGGAAAATATTGCCACGCGTAAAGCCTCGCAAAATGCCATAGGTGAATTTGGTGCTTTGCTGCCTGAATTGCTCGGCGGCTCAGCGGATTTAGCCGGCTCCAATCTGACTCTGTGGTCGGGTTCCAAACCTCTCACCAAAGAAGATGCCAGCGGCAATTACGTTTACTACGGTGTGCGTGAGTTTGGTATGACCGGTATTATGAACGGCGCTGCGCTACACGGTGGCTTTATCAATTACGGTGCAACCTTTTTGATGTTTATGGAATACGCCAGAAACGCAGTGCGCATGAGTGCGCTGATGGGGGTGCAGAATATTTTTGTGTATACCCATGATTCCATCGGTCAAGGTGAAGACGGTCCTACGCACCAACCCATTGAACAAGTTGCTACTTTGCGTATGACCCCAAACCTGGATACCTGGCGTCCCTGTGATGCGACCGAAACCGCAGTGGCTTGGAAGTCGGCGATCGAGCGCAAAGATGGGCCTTCCGCCTTGGTCTTTAGTCGTCAAGGCGTCGCGCCTATGAGCCGTACGCCTGATCAAGTTGGCAATATCGCCAAAGGTGGTTATGTCCTGCGTGACTGTGACGGTGAACCCGAAGCCATTTTAATTGCCACAGGCTCTGAGCTACCTGTTACTGTGCAAGCTGCTGAGCAACTGACGGCTGCAGGCCGCAAGGTCCGCGTGGTGTCCATGCCCAGCACCAGTTTGTTTGATCGTCAAGATGCGGTTTACAAAGAGTCGGTGTTGCCATTGTCGGTGACTGCGCGGGTTGCGGTGGAAGCTGCCCATGCGGATTACTGGTACAAATACGTTGGTATCGATGGCCGCATGGTTGCCATGACCACCTTCGGTGAGTCGGCGCCTGGTAATGTGTTGCTCGATTACTTTGGCTTCACCGTAGATAATATTGTCAACACCGTAAACGAACTGCTGGATTAATTGTTTACAATCAGGCCGGGCGTCACCCGCTCGGCCTTTCCAAATTTCCCTATAGTGCCCTTCTCTGGAGAACTTGAATGACAGTAAAGCTGATGTCCAATATGGACCTGCAAGGCAAACGCGTATTGATTCGCGAAGATCTCAACGTGCCCATTATGGATGGCAAAATTACCTCAGACGTGCGCATCCGTGCGGCATTGCCGTCCATTAAAATGGCTCTGGATGCCGGTGCCAAGGTCATTGTGATGTCGCACTTAGGGCGTCCTACGGAAGGTGTTTATGCCGAGGAATTTTCGTTAAAACCCGTCGCGGCTTACCTCGGGGATTTGCTGGGTAAAGAAGTGAAAGTGGTGCGGGATTGGAAAAGTGGCATTGAGATGAACGATGGCGACCTCGTACTCCTCGAAAATGTGCGTTTTAATTTGGGCGAAAAACGAGATGACGAAGGCCTCGCCAAAGCCTACGCCAATCTTTGCGATATTTTTGTCATGGACGCATTTGGTACTGCTCACCGGGCACAAGCATCCACTCACGGCGTTGCCCGTTTCGCTCCTGAAGCCTGTGCTGGGCCGCTTTTAGCGGGTGAGCTAGACGCACTGGAGAAAGCTCTGGCCAAGCCAGCTCGACCCATGGTCGCCTTAGTGGGTGGTTCAAAGGTATCGACTAAGTTGACCGTACTGGACGCACTCTCCAAGATCGCCGATATCTTGGTGGTTGGTGGCGGTATATCCAATACCTTTGTTGCCTCTGCGGGTAACGAAGTAGGTAATTCACTCTACGAGCCCGATTTAATTGAAGAAGCACAGCGTCTGCGCAGTGTTACCAACGTGATATTTGCTGAAGACGTGACTGTCACCAAAGACGGTTTCAAAGAGTGGAAGCACGATTCCGCTACCGAAGTAAAAGCACCGAATCAAATTCAAGCCGACGAAGAAATTATCGACTACGGCCCAGTGACCGCCGCCAAAGTGGCTGAGATTCTCAAAAATGCCAAAACCATTTTGTGGAACGGCCCCTGCGGTGTGTTTGAATACGATGCTTTTGCGAAGGGAACAGAAGTGGTTGCTCGCGCCATTGCCGATTCTGAGGCCTTTTCTATTGCGGGTGGCGGCGATACCTTAGCAGCCATCGACAAATTTAATTTGGCCGATAAAATCTCGTATATTTCCACTGGCGGCGGTGCCTTTTTGGAATATGTAGAGGGCAAAGCTCTCCCTGCGGTGCAAGTACTAGAGTCTCGAGCTAAAGAAGATTAATTGAGTAAGCTGAACGGTGCGCATTAAAGTGCGCACCGAATTTTCTGTTTAAATGAAAAATAACATGTTCTGATATGATGGAGATATTTCGTAAGTCCAAGCATTAAAATGGCATATGCGCCTATTTCGGAATACTCGTCATTGCCAAGCGCTGTGGCTCAACCAACACATCCTCTCCACCATTTAAATCCTGATGGATACGTGGTGTCACTCAATCATTTCTGCTCTCGGGTTGTTACGCAGATCGAAATTTCCAGCTTTACCGCTGCTGACTCTACGTATTCCAGCTCGCTGTTTTTGGAAGGATCCCGTTGTTTATTCGGTAGGGTTAGATATTTTACTGAGTTACTCTGCAACTGGATTTGAGGCCTGCCCATGAAGCTGCAGCCAATGGCTGGTGCTAATAATGGCATCGCTCTCCTCCAGTCCCCAACCCGCAGCACTGGTGCGCAGTAACTGGCTTTGATGACGCCACTCTTTGGGGAGCTGCACATTGGGTTTATCGGCTAAGGTATCTGCTTCCGGCGCAGCGTGACCGCGATGGAAGAGGGTGTTGAGTAACCACAGTTGGCGCAGCAGTAAAATATCCAAAGTCGTGTCGTCCACTTGTATATGTTTATTGCCCGAAAAACTGTTCAAAAGATTTTTACCAAAGCGTTTACTGGTATGCCAGGCGGCACCAAGGGCCGCTCCTGTGGCGGTGGCTGCCCCCAAGCTTATTCCCGCAAACATGATATCCACGCCCACACCTATGGCAGCGCCCGTTGCGGCAGCCGAGGCTGTATCCAGCCCTAAGGTTTTTAAAGTTTGCGCGGAAAATAGATCCAATTGCCATTCGCCTTCGCTGACCGGCAGTTGGCTCATGGCTATATCCTGTTCGTTAAATTGCATTACTTTGAGCACCGAGCGCAGTGCCTGTTGTTCACGCTGGCGCACCTGCTCTTGCAGTTTTTTTACCAGGGCCTCGCGGGGTTGATTCGCCACAGGGAGAATTTCCATTTTGCAGACATCGAATAATAAATGGGCGATGCACTGGCAGGCGGTGTGTTGCAAATCTTGCCAGTCGGTTTGGCGTTTTTCCAGTAGGGTTTGCAAGTTTTGATAATGGGCTTCCAGCAGCGTTTGCAATTTTTGATAGAGGCGTTTTTCCGCCTCAAAGTCAAATGCAACCGTATCAAACGCCACCTGCGCGTGCAGTCCTAATTCCGCCAATTTTTGCTTCCAGGGTTCTATGGAGCTGCGCGGATGATGGATAAAATTAAGCACCGGCAATATGGGCACTGCGGCAAAACGTAATATTTCCAATTCATCAATGTATTTTGCAAATATGGGTTCGCGACAATCAATCACATACAGCAACAATTGACATTCCAGGGATTGATTTAAAACTTTAATTTCCTGTTCAAATTCTGGCGTGGTCGACACCAATTCAACCGAGCGTTTTAATAAGTCGCGGTTGTTGTGCCCCTGTTGCTGTAATTGTTGTAAATAATTTTTCAGGGCGCTGGAATCTTCCAGTCCAGGCGTATCGCGCAGTTCAATTTGTTGATGTTGGTCGATGGCGATAACAGCACTTTCTACATGGCGAGTGGTGCCGGCCTCTTCGCGCACCTCGCCAAAATGACTGTTGCGCAGTAGTGTGCGAATTAATGAGGTTTTGCCGGTATTGGCATGGCCAACTACAGCAATGGTTAACAGAGTCTTCATGCTGTTTTCACCAATACGCACCGTTGTGCGTTCAGCTGGCATTGCAAAATGGCTTTTAGCCAGGCGTTTTGTTGGGTTTGGCTTAATTCGTTATCGGTGGTGATGGCCAGCCATAGGTGGTCGTCATTCAGACTTTTTAGATGACGCATTAAGCCGCGATCCGGCAGACGTTGACCTTCGACAAAAACCACAAAGTCAGATTCCCTGTGTTGCAGTTCGGTTTGCAATTCCGCCACCTGTTGCGGTTCGTTCAGCAGTTGTTTTACCCCAGACAATAAAGATTGCCAGGGTCGTGCCGGATCCACCTCTAACCCATACCAATCCAAATTTGGTGGAATTTCTGTAGCGCCAAAACCGGGAGCACAGTGAGCAGAAGAGGGCGGATTGGGGTCTGCATCTATGACCTGGGTTCGCCATTGATAACTGTTAAATTGGCTGCGCAAAGTGATGTAGTAATCTTGGGAGAAATCCAGTTGCCAGCGGCGTTGACGAAAATGCAAAATGAGCTGCGCCACAATTAATGCCAGTGCGCGAGGTATTATGGCGTAAAGCAATACACAGGCAAAAATAAACAGTGCCCATTGCTGGCGCTGAGCCTCAGCTGACAAATCCAACGGGTTGATGGGCGCCCCAGGTAAAAAGAGAAACTCTAATGGCATACCCAGAGCGTGGATCAATGAGTGGAAATGACTTTGACTGACCAGGGTGGATTGCCAGATAAAATCGTATTGTTGGGTGGTAAACACCCAAATTAATCCCAGTAAACTGCCACTTAAAAAACACAACCATGCCAAATGGGTTAAACCGCTGAAACGCCAAGTTTGCAGTGGTGGGCTAAATTGAGTTTGCCACCAGGCTAAATTCACGGCTTGCTGCACCGTCGGGTTGAATTTAACCCGATAGAGCTTATGCAGTGGCCATTCCAGTAGGTTGGCGACAACCCCCGCACTGTGACCGCGCAGAAAAACCACAAAAAACAGCCATAGCAACAAGGTGACGCCATTGGCACCCAGCAGCGCACCCAGCAGCCAAAATACATTGACCTGCTGTTGCTCTGCCGCAACCAGACTACTGGCGGAAAATAAGCCGACTAGTCCAAAAACCGCCGCTAGGACAAAGACAAAGCGGTTAAACAGCACATTTGGCTGTTGCAGTAACTCCGCTTGCGCCGGAACAGCCTTAAACGCACTCAAGCGCTGTACTAGCCAATCTTCGTAGGTTTGCTGGTCACCCGGGGCTGGGGCGGCAAAACCCGAAGATGGCAACGCTTCCGCCGCTCGCAGTTGCTCCAATTCAGTCTGTTGTTGAAAGCTATAAACCATGGATTTCTATCTATTAACAAGCAACGCGCACCTTAACATTGGCATGGGGGAAATGGAATCTTGGGTCATTGAGCTGGCAAGGGCGGAGAAATGGTGTGCCGATCAACAGAGACCGGCTGGTCGCTATTCGAGGAATCAAGATCAGTTGAGAAGGAGGGAATGTCTACAAGGATGTCGGGAGGTAGAACACGGCACCTCCCGCTGTTCGGAAATTAAAACAGCGTCATTATTGGGGAAGATTGGACATTTAAGTCAGATTGTTGCGAGGTTTGGGATTGGTTTGTCGGGTGGCGCTCCGCTTAGTCGATCTACATGCCCGAGGCGGGTTTCAGGCTGTTTTTGCTCAAATATCAACCTAATATTTTGATTTTATTGATATTTTGAACCTCCAGCCGATTTGAAAATGGGCTGAAATTACCTAGTGACTTGTTTTTAAAGAGCAATTCGAATTTATCCACAGCACCTTATGGTTGCCGAGTCTTTAACTGAGTCTCAGCAAATCCCTATGACTGGAATGCTAGCACAGGATATTTGTCAATAGTTTGGAGAATTTCACCTCCTTAGTTGGAGAAAATTTGAACACAAATATTCTTTTTAACATTAGCATTGGGGACCTTCATTGAAAAAGCTACACTATCATGAATCTTAATATCGCGACGGAACTAGACTGACATGAATAATAACTATTTTTGGTTTTCTGTGTTTGTTCTTTTCAATGCAATCATATTGTATTTGCTAACCGCAAATGTTTCCCGCCTCCGATTAAAGTTGCGAATTTCTGTTGGCGATGGTGGTAATAGCGATATGATTTATGCGATTCGAGCGCATTGCAATGGGGTGGAGCAAGTGCCAAGTTTTGCTTTAATTATTCTTGCATTAACGCTATTGCAGACTTCTGAAGTGATTTTAGCGGCGTTCGTAATTGTCTTTACCGCTGCGCGTGTGTTTCATGCCTATGGAATGCTGTTTAAATCATTTTTAAGTCGGCGCATCGGTGCTGCTGCAACGTATTTGTTGCAACTCATCGGAATAGTCGTGCTGGCCTACAACCTCTTGATTTAACGAATAGCTTCGCGTTGTGTGAGCAATACATTGGTTCTCATACCTAAGTGCGGCCTAGAAATTGATATGTGAATAAGAAAATGACTATTCAAAATCTACGGTGCTCCATTGTCTACCAGCCTTGGCTAATTTAGGTTAACACAATGCTTCGCATAAATTGCATTTTGTAAACCCTTTTTATCGAGACGAGCGCGCATAAAACTATGAAAGAGCCTAGATTTGAGTTTGGTACAGTCTCCAGGGGAATATATTATGCTCTGATTTGTGGTGCTGCACTTGTTCCTCTTCTAAATTACAAATGGTTGCCCGCATATCTATTGATGCTTTTATTTTTGGGGTTGGGATTGCGTGCTTTTTTAGAGCGCACAGGTCTTTACGCATTGTTTAGATTTGCCGTGGACAAAGTTAATGGCAAGCTCGATGAAAAGTGGCTCCATAATCGGCGCAGGGATGTAGAGCGTAAGGAAAAATGAAGCGGATTAAAAGCTCAAGGACCAAGGATCCAAGATTGCCTAAAAACTGGTAGTACCAGACCGTATTGTACATCGACGAAATTTAGTTTTCAAAAGCAGGCGGTTAGGTGGTTGGAGCGCAAAATCCTAGGCGGCACTCCAAATACCATATTGAACTTTTCTTGGAGCTCGAAAATCTATTCAGGGTAAGCCGTAGAGTTTGGTACTCAAAGTCAGAACCGTTGCAATAACTAGGTGAAGTGGTCTAATGGATCCGGACACTTTAATGAGAGACAATAGAGTCGATTCAGAGATGTGTCATTATGGCCGAAAAACGAACAAAAAGGCGCTTTACGGAGCAATATAAGGAAGAGGCGGTGGCGCTGGTGGCCGAGCAAGGGTACTCGGTTTCCAAGGCAGCGGAAGCCGTGGGGGTTACAGCCGCCATGCTTTACAAATGGAAAGAGAAGCTGGAGGCTCATGCAAGTGGTGATGTCCTGGCGGAGGATGAGCGAGCGGAGCTTAAGCGCTTGCGAAAAGAAAATCGTGAGCTTCGCATGGAGAAAGAAATCTTAAAAAAGGCGAGTGCCTTCTTCGCGAAAGAAATGAAGTAAAGTGCGACTTCATACAGCGTCATGCCGAGCAATTTCCGGTGTCGATCTTGTGCCGAGTGATGGGTGTTAGCCGCTCAACGTATTACGATTGGCGCTGTCGTCCAGTTAAAAGGATTCATCCTGAAGATTTTCGCTTGGAAAATCGCATGAAAGATCTGTTTAAGGTGAGCCGAAGCAGTCTTGGCAGTCGGGAAATGATGAAGAAATTGCGCGAAGAAGGCTTTCAGATTGGCCGTTATAAGGTCATGAAATGGATGGATAAATTGGGTTTAGAAGTTCAACAGCGAGTGGCCTATAAGGTAACGACCAAACGCAAGCACAGCGATGCTGTAGCGGACAATTTGTTGAACCAGAATTTTAATCCGGTTGCCGAAAATGAAATCTGGGCAGGTGATGTTACCTATTTAAAAACGGGCGAAGGATGGATGTATTTAGCGGTCGTCATGGATTTGTTTTCGCATAGGATAGTCGGCTGGGCGTTGGACAAACGCATGACCACCGACCTAGTGGCGAAAGCACTGACTCAAGCCTATATCGTTAGGCAGCCTCGAAAAGGCCTTGTTTTTCATAGTGATCGAGGCTCGCAGTATACAAGTCGACGCTATCGAGAACTTTTGGATCGATTTGGCATGCGGGCAAGCATGGGCGATGTTGGCGCGTGTTGGGATAACGCTGTCGTTGAACGATTTTTTGGTAGTTTAAAACACGACTGGATATTAAAAGTCCCACAATTGACGAGAATGCATATGAGACAAGACGTCAAAGAATATATGCGCTATTACAATACCGAACGATTGCACAGTGCTTGTCACAATTTATCGCCTATGCAATTTGAAATTCGATCCAAGCAATTGAAGGCGCTCAGTGATTGAAGCGGTTCTGCCGCGTCTTTTTGCGGCAGGTTCGGCTCAATCACTGAGTGCCATGTTTTAAATAGAGAAAATGTGTCCGGATTTACTTGACCAGAACAAGGTTCTACCTATGGCGACGGGAGATGTTGGCCGCTAATTTAAAAAAATATATGGCCAAGGATGACCAGTTATTATTTTTCAACTCCCTCTCTTTATTAACGACCCTTAAGTGAATTTAATTCGCTGATGCGATGCAGGCAAGTCCTTGGTTTTAGCCCCCTTATCTTCGCAGAATAGCGATTTTTGTTCATATCATCTTATTAGAACTTATAGGATAAAAGGGCTGCCAAATTAAAAAAGTATCATTTTGTCCTTGAATTCCATCGACCTAATTTCTTTTTAGTCTATTAGAGCAATAAAATATCTGCTTAAGATTGGTTAATGCGAATTCCGCAATTCAGCGTCGATATTGATACAAATTGATACAAATTGATACATACTGATGTTGATTGATAACCAATAATCAGCAGGATCAATGTATTCTTATCGTCATTCACTGGTTGAGGGGAGCATGATGATTATTAAGGTTTGTAATAAAATAAAATTGTTGGCATTGATTTGCTTGGCTGCAGGTATTAGCAGTGTATTTGCAAGTGATAATAACGATGGCGGTCAGTTGTCAGTCGGTGTGGGTGTGGCTCATAAGGAATCACCATTGAGCGACGATTATGATGGTGCAAAGTTATTTTTGAGCGGACGTTACCAGTGGCAAGGTTTTTTTGTCGAACTGAGTACCGGTCCCACAAGTGACAAGGCTTTGCCCGCTATAGGTTATAATTTTTACAATACCGAGCATTGGGGATTTGATCTGATCAACACCATCCCAGATGGCGACATTACTTTTCGTTCCAGGTCGGAGGAAGAGGGAGCTCGCACACGATTTCGGGATCGGACAGTCGGAGCGGGTCTCCGCGCGTTGGGTTCTTGGGGAAATACATCTTTGCAGGCAATGGCCTTGCCTTACTATAACGAAGATTTTCAATCGGATAGCCTTATTCACTATGCATCATTTTGGCTTGACCAACGTTGGCAATTCAATAAATGGAATTTGAATGGGTTGTTGGGAGCGAAATATCGCTCGACAGGATTGATGAATTATAAATGGGGCATCAATGCATCCGATGGGGACACCTTTTTGCCGGATTATAAAGCGACTTCTGGTATCGATTATACTTTGGAATTGGATCTAAGCTACCCGTTGAGCAAAAATATTGTATTTTTATCCTATGTGCGCGGCACCGAATTTTCTAAAAGTATGATGGAAAGCCCAATTACAAAATCCGTGCGAGAATTCAATGGCCGTCCAAAAAGGGAATTTGAATTGGGTCTATCAATAAGTTATGTATTTTGAGGCTGAGTTAATATGAAGGATGCAATAGCTTTGGTCTCTATGTGGATAATATGTGAGTTTGTTAGTCGCGCCCATGCCCTTGATGTGCCGCAGGATTTGATGGTTTTCTTAAGTTTAAAGCCGAAGGAATGTGTTGTATTAAAAGAAGGCGATAGCTGCACAGTTTCTGTATTAGTTAGCTGGCGGTCGAATGAACCTGATTCTCTGTGTCTTTATAGGTCCAATAGCGAGGTTCAGCTTAGATGTTGGGATGGGAAAGCTCAGGGGCAATTTCAAGAAAAGCTAATGCTAGATGCTGCAGTGGATTACTCACTAGTACGCCGATTAGACTCAAAAGTGCTGACGACAAAACGTTTGGAGCTATCTTGGGTCT
>JBNKFP010000045.1:0-14454 GCA_050289365.1 Cellvibrionaceae bacterium
AGAACAATTAGCACAAGAAAACCTCAAGCTTTTTGATCTAGTAGCTCAAGAACGACACTGGCTTCACCCTGTAACAATCCATACACAAAACAGATAGCTCAACATGAAGATCGGCGGCGTGAAGCATGCCTTGGCGCAAGCCTTTTTTGTGATTTTTTTTAAAGCTGTCTAAATATAGATTGGAGTGCTCAAATAACAAGCTCAAAGGTGAAAAAATATACTTTTTATTGGAAATCCCAAAAGGCAGAAATCCCCGCGACTCCGTGAGCCCCGACATTACGAGCAAGACTCAGATCGCCTCGACTTACGCCACCCAGTGCGTAAACGGGAATATTGACCTGCGAGCAGAGAACTTCGAATTCAGACCAACCAAGGGGAATTGCGCCAGGATGGGATGGGGTTCTCTGTACAGGAGACAGGAAAACGTAATCACAGTCGATATCAACAGCGCGGGCCAATTCCATTGCATTGTGGCATGAGGCGCCAACCAATCCATGGCCTTGTGGTCGCCCACTGGTACTCATCAGTGTTTGCGAGTCAAGGTGCACCCCCTCAAGCAAGCCTGAAGCAACATTTACGGCACTACTAAGGTTATTGCAATGAACAATGAGTTTTAACTCTTCGGACTTGGCACTTGCTAATATTCGCTCATAGTCAGAGCCTGAATCTGTGATCCGACAACTTCGTAACAACAACGCGCCCGCACCCAAGCTGGAAGCGCGAGCCGCTTTCCTCTGGAAGTCTTTAAGATCGGTAAACTCGCCAGTGATAGCGATGCCAGTAGGCAGTCGTAGAGCTTTGATGATTTCTTTATTCGCTGCCGGAAACTCCAACTGATCAAGCAGAGGCTTTGCAATCCACTTTAGTGGCTGCCCCTCACAACCAGACGGCTCACCACTGAAATCAAGAACTTCCCATACATCCAACAGTACGGTTTTATCTGGATACGCAAAAGGAATTTCAACTAAGGGCCGTAATTTTGTAGCTCGAATCCCTAGCTCTTCAAACAATTCCCTTCGCAGCGCCTCCTGAACCCGCTCACCTGGCTCTACTTTTCCCCCTGGAAATTCCCACTTCCCACCCTGATGCTTGCTTGCGTCACGCAAAGCTAGCAGCACAGTCTCATTAGCGCCGTGGATCACGCCAACAGCCACATGAACTACCTTAGACATCTAGGTTCGATATTCTGCATTTATCGTGACGTATTCGTGCGAAAGATCAGAAGTCCAAACCGTTTCTCGATACGGCCCTCTACCCAAATCTACGCGTATGGTGAATTCACTTTTTTCAACAACTTCGGCCCCCATAGCATCAAGGTAACCATTGGCCCGAGCGCCGCCATCCACCACCAAAACATCATTTAACCACACCTTAATCTGGGTAATATCTAAAGCAGCAACACCGGCATAGCCTATCGCACAGACAATCCTCCCCCAGTTTGCATCAGAGGCAAACAGCGCTGTTTTAACCAGAGGCGAGTGCGCAATCGCGTAGGCTACTTTCAAACACTCACTGCCTTTACCGCCACCTGAAACGTCGACTGTGACAAATTTGGTTGCACCTTCGCCGTCTCGAACTATAGCCTGAGCCAAGCTTTGCATAACCTGCACAACCGCACCGAGTATCTTTTCGTACAGGTCTCCAACGGCTGAAGTGATCATCGGCATCCCGACTTGGCCAGTCGCGATCAGCATGCAGGCATCGTTGGTAGAAGTATCCCCGTCAATGCTCACGCGATTAAAAGACAAATCTGCAGCGGCTTTCACCATGTGGTCCAAAACAGACTGAGCAATCACCGCATCTGTCGCAACAAATGACAACATAGTCGCCATATTAGGGCGAATCATACCTGCCCCCTTCGCAATACCCGTTACTGAGATCAATTCACCATCGTGCTCTATTTGAACACTCGCACCTTTGGGCTGAGTATCGGTAGTCATTATGGCTTTCGCAGCCGACTCCCAACCATCGAGCTGCAGCGACTGAAAGGCCTCTGGCAAGGCGCCTTTAATCTTTTCAATCGGTAAAAATTCACCGATCACCCCCGTGGAAAAAGGGATGACTTGACGCGCCTGGGCACCCCCCAGATCCGCGACCATCTGACAGCTGGACAACGCATCCTGCAGCCCTCGCTCCCCAGTGCAAGCATTTGCGTTGCCGGAATTCACCACAAAATAACGGATATCACCATGCGCCAAATGCTCTCTACCAAGAATCACAGGTGCCGCACCAAAGGCATTCTGAGTAAATACACCGGCAACCGTAGCGCCTTCCTCTATCGCAAAAAGCAATACGTCTTTGCGATCGACTTTTTTAATTCCCGCACTCGCCGTGCCCAATTTGACGCCATCAATCGGATGCATTTTGGGCCAATCAATTTGACCTACCGCCATATTGAAACCTCTAACCTAATTTGCCATGACAGGCCTTAAATTTCTTACCCGAACCACAAGGACAGGGCTCGTTCCGACCAACCTTTGCATGTGTGCGCTGGATAGGTTCGCGCCGCGGCGGAGCGTCCTTCGTCGCCGAGTTATCGCCTTCAAGAGCATTGGCTTCCGCATGCTGAAGTTGCATTTTGCGTCGAGCCAACTCAGCCTCCTGGGCACGCTGGCGCTCCATCGCTTCCATTTGCTCGCTCGTCATCGGCTCCAATTTGAATAGAATACGGGTGACGTCATGCTTCAGGTTGCCGAGCAATTCCTGAAATAACTCAAAGGATTCACGCTTGTACTCTTGCTTGGGGTTTTTCTGCGCATATGCTCTCAACCCGATACCTTGGCGTAGATGATCCATATTCGCTAAGTGCTCTTTCCAAAGCGTATCAAGCACATGCAGCATGACTTGCTTTTCCAAAGAGCGCAAAATCGGCCCTATGCGCTCAGACTTTTCCATGTAGAACGCATTGAGCTCTTCAATAATTTTCTGGCGCAGGGGTTCCTCATAGAGCTTTTTATCAGCCTTCAACCATTCTGCAATGGGTAACTTAACACCGAACTCCGACTCTAAGCTGTGCTCAAGACCCGGTACGTCCCACTGCTCATCCATAGACTGGGGAGGGATATAGTTAGAGATCATGTCCCCAACAACATCTTCGCGAATACCGTGAATTGCCTGCTCAATGCTGTCTTCGTCAAGCAAGTCATTGCGCTGAATATAGATTACCTGGCGCTGATCATTGGCAACATCATCATATTCCAACAATTGCTTACGGTAGTCAAAGTTGCGGGCCTCTACTTTTCGCTGCGCGGACTCAATGGCGTTGCTCACCATACGATGCTCGATCGCCTCACCCTTTTCCATGCCTAGAGCGGTCATGATTTTGCGCACACGATCAGATGCAAAAATTCGCATCAAATTATCTTCGAGAGACAAGTAAAAGCGCGAGGCCCCTGGGTCCCCCTGACGCCCTGAACGCCCTCGCAGCTGATTATCAATCCTTCTCGACTCATGGCGTTCAGTGCCAATGATATGTAACCCACCGGCGGCTATGACTTGGGCGTGACGCTCCTGCCACTGCGCTTTTATTTCGGCGATTTGCTCTTCCGTTGGATTGTCCAACTTGGCAACATCGGATTCCCATTTTCCGCCCAACACGATATCGGTTCCACGACCCGCCATATTAGTGGCAATCGTTATCGCGCCAGGCCTACCGGCCTGTGCCACAATTTCGGCTTCACGAGCATGTTGCTTTGCGTTTAGCACCTCATGCTTTATACCTGCTTTTTGAAACCTTCGCGACATCTCTTCAGACGTTTCAACCGATGCCGTACCCACCAACACTGGTGCGTTAGATTCTTTGATTTTTTTCACTTCTTCGACAATCGCGTCGTACTTATCTTCGACACTCATGTAAATCAGGTCATTTAAGTCTTTGCGCTGAACGGGTCGGTTTGTTGGAATAATGACCACATCGAGACCGTAAATTTGCCGAAATTCTACCGCTTCTGTGTCCGCAGTACCGGTCATACCCGAGAGCTTACGGTAAAGCCTGAAGTAGTTTTGAAATGTGGTTGAGGCAAGCGTTTGGCTTTCGCTTTGAATCGGCACACCCTCTTTGGCTTCAATTGCCTGATGCAGCCCCTCCGATAGGCGTCTGCCCGCCATAGTGCGGCCGGTATGCTCATCGATTAACACAACTTGTTGGTTTTCAACGATATATTCAATATCTTTATTGAATAATTTGTGCGCTTTAAGCGCCGAATGAACATGGTGCAATAGTGATAAATTGGCCGCCGAGTAGAGACTCTGATCACCTTTCAGTAAACCATTTTTTATTAACAACTGCTCAACCAATTGATGGCCATTTTCAGTCAGTTCGATTTGACGAGTCTTCTCATCGACCGAAAAATCACCCTCAATACCCTGTTCCTCATCGTGCAATTTTAACTGCGGGATAAGTTTATTCATTAACAGGTAGAGCTCGGTATTATTCTCAGTGGCTCCTGAGATAATTAAAGGTGTTCGTGCCTCGTCAATTAAAATAGAGTCGACTTCATCGACAACGGCGAAATTCGCTCCGCGCTGAACCCGCTCCTCTTTGCGCAACACCATGTTGTCTCGCAAATAATCAAAGCCAAATTCATTGTTGGTACCGTAAGTAATGTCCGCATTGTACGCTTCACACTTTTCTGCGTGGGTCTGCATGGACAAAATGATTCCAACCGTCAAACCCAAGCTTTCATAGAGAGGGCGCATCCAACTGCCGTCGCGATTTGCCAAATAATCATTCACCGTCACGATGTGCACGCCATCGCCCGATATCGCGTTTAAATAGGCCGCAAGAGTCGCCACCAGCGTTTTACCTTCACCGGTTTTCATTTCTGCGATCTTGCCTTCATGCAGGGTCATACCGCCGATGAGCTGCACATCAAAGTGGCGCATACCCATAGCTCTAACACTGGCCTCTCGACACACGGCAAAAGCTTCTGGCAGCAGCTGATCGAGGGTCTCACCCTGCTGGTAGCGCTGTTTGAATTCGGCGGTTTTCTCTTTTAACTGATCACTGCTAAGGCTTTTTACTGACGACTCTAACTCATTGATTTGCGTGACAACTTTGCCCATGCGCTTGAGTTCACGGTCATTTTTTGTTCCAAATATTTTTTTTGCTAGATTTCCAATCATGGGATTACCAAATTACTGAAGAAGCCCTTCCGGCCGAAAAGCTCGCATCATAAATGACTTAATAGGGGGTTTAAATAGGTTTCGCTAAATTGAGCGAAAGAGGATGTAGAGATCAGCGACTGGCGCGATGAATATAGGAAGATGGGTCAACAGTGCGACCATGCTTATAGACTTCAAAATGAACATGGGGACCGGTGGAACGGCCGCTGGATCCCATCAAAGCAATGATTTGCCCTTTTTTAACCACATCGCCAACCTTGACTAGGTTTTCTTTGCAATGCGCGTAACGTGTTTTGAAACCATTCCCATGATTGACTTCAACCAAGTTGCCATAGCCGTAGCGATCACCGGACCAAGTCACCACACCTGCCGCAACAGCGACTATATCGGCACCTTCTTTGCCGGCAAAATCCACTCCAGCATGCCAGGCAATCTTGCCGGTAAAAGGATCCGTTCTACGACCGAAACGGCTAGACATCCACCCTTTCTTAATTGGCCTACCGGCGATAAAGACCTCTCGCTCCAACTTACGGTTAGAGAGCAGCGCTTCCAATGTTTGCAATTGATGCTGACGATTTTCGATCTGATTGGCAAGTTCATCCACAACCGATGCGAAATCTGGCGGGGTAAAGCTATCCCCCAAAAGCTCTGATTCTGGACCACCCACCGCTGGAGGCTGGCTAAAATCAAACTCACCCTTATCCAATTTTGCCATTGAGGTGAGGCGCTCACCTAAGGCATCCAACCTGACCAGACGAGCCTGCAATTCAGCCATACGCAAGGTCAATGCGGATAATTTGTTATCAGCCAATTGGCGGGTTTGTTCAACTTGTTGTTGTTGCAGCTTTAACTCAGCGGCCCATGCTTTACGAATTTCTGGCTCAAGGAACTGAGGCTCTATTTCGACTTGAGAATTGATAACGCTAAGATAGACACTGGCGGGAACACCAATTAAGCAAACCAAAAATACAGACAGCACGGCACCTGACCACGCACTTATTTTAAAGCTGCGAGTGCCACCGTTCTTTCTGTTTACAAGAATGACTTTCACTGATCTGAAGTTCGCTCAAAGGTTTTGCCAACGTCTCATTTTAGATAAAACGTCGGATTGTCTAAAACGTGTACACTAATTGTAGTAACAATCTGTACATTTACGTCCTTGTAGACAAGCGAAGAGGAAGAACGCCACCTCAACGGTGGCCGACTATGGCATAAATAACCGCAAAAAGGCAATACTTATTATCTAAGTGACCAGATAATGACCAATGCTATAGCAAAATATTTCTAAGCAACGGCGAGTGGTTGCACGTAGGAAATAGGCGAAATGGACATTTCTTCTTCAAAGGTGACCATTTCCCAAGCATCCTGCTGTCGCATCAACTCACGAATGGACTTGTTATTCAAACCATGTCCTGATTTATAAGCGTCGAACTCACCGATCAAACTGTAACCCAGTAAATACAAATCGCCTATCGCATCCAATACTTTATGTTTGACAAACTCATCCTCATATCGAAGGCCATCCTCATTCAAAACACGGAAACGATCTATGACAATGGCATTGTTGACACTGCCGCCTTTCGCTAGCCCCTTGGACCGCAAGTATTCTATTTCATGCATAAAGCCAAAAGTACGGGCGCGAGAAACTTCTTTGACAAAAGACGTACTGGAAAAATCCACTGTTGCTTTCAGCGCGCGATCACGGAATACCGGGTGATCAAAATCGATACCGAAAGTCACTTTAAAACCATCAAAAGGTTTGAACCTTGCGGTTTTATCACCCTCTTTAACCAGCACTTCACGTTTGATTCGAATAAATTTTTTGGCCCCATTTTGTTCTTGAATACCTGCAGACTGAATCAAAAACACAAACGGCCCAGCGCTACCATCCATAATGGGAACCTCATCTGCGCTGACTTCAACTATGGCGTTGTCAATTCCAAGCCCCGCCATCGCTGACAGCAGATGTTCAACAGTAGAGATTCGGACATCACCTTTTACCAGGGTTGTGGACAGCGTGGTGTCCCCAACATTCTCTGCTTTCGCTTCAATTTCCACAGCCGGGTGCAAATCAATTCGTCGGAACACAATACCCGTATCAACAGGCGCCGGCCGCAGCGTTAAGTAGATTTTTTTCCCTGTATGCAAACCAACTCCCGTAGCCCGAATTTCGTTCTTAAGGGTTCTTTGATTAATCATATTGAGAATTCCTGGTTAGGCGAGAGATTTAAAATGATCAGAGTCTCTCTATCTTTAAAAGGGCGCGCATACTGCCAAACTTAGATGGAAATACGCAACCTCTATCTGAGTTTCAATGGCGATCCGAGTTCAACTACTTCAATTGGAGATTAAACCAACAAACCCTATTCGCTTGCAGTATGTCCTTCGTTATCTGAACCAAACCTGAACGTGCGATTAAGGCACAACTACCAGCAGGGGAACCAGCAGTTGCACACCTATGAACTTCATATGAAATCGAACAAAATTCATATTTGGACCAGACAGGCCCGAAACATTCAGATCCCCACCAAAACGACCTGAATAATCAAGAATCACCGTGTCGAGTGTGTCCGTTTAGTCCGCCTGGCGGCGCAAAAACGCTGGAATATCAAGATATTCCATGTCCCGGTCGCGTGGATCGTGAGCACGTGCTGTACCAGTGGCCGCTTTTGCCGCATTGGCTCGCATAACCGTCGGCTTATCCAAAACTGCATAGTTCGGGTTGCCGTCAGCGTTACGCGTGTTATCAACTATCTTTGTTGGCGCAGCGGGGATTTTGCTGGCTGCAGTAGCACCAAGACCGGTCGCTACCACAGTCACGCGAATTTCATCCGACATATCTGGATCGATAACGGTACCCACAACCACTGTCGCATCTGAAGACGCAAACTCTTCAATAGTGTCACCAACCTCAGTAAATTCACCTAAGGTCAAATCCATACCTGCAGTAATATTGACCAAAATCCCGCGCGCCCCCTGTAGATCCACATCCTCTAAGAGAGGGCTGCGAATCGCTGCTTCCGCAGCTTCACGCGCGCGATTTTCTCCACGAGAATGACCGCTCCCCATCATCGCCATTCCCATTTCTGACATAACGGTACGCACGTCAGCAAAGTCGACGTTGATCATGCCAGGACGGATAATGAGATCGGCAATCCCCTGCACCGCACCTAATAACACATCGTTGGCCGCTCGAAAGGCATCCAGCAAGCTAGTGGTTTTACCAAGCACAGACAAAAGTTTTTCGTTTGGAATGGTGATCAAAGAATCGACACGATCTTTAAGTTGTTTAATGCCTTCTTCTGCAATGGCCATTCGCTTGCGCCCCTCGAAAGGGAAAGGTCGAGTGACAACGGCGACAGTCAGTATTCCCAGCTCTCGCGCGATTTCAGCAACAACTGGGGCACCACCGGTTCCGGTTCCTCCCCCCATGCCCGCAGTAATGAACACCATGTCGGCACCAGAAATCACTTCCGCGATGCGCTCGCGATCTTCCATTGCCGCTTGACGCCCAACTTCCGGATTGGCACCTGCACCCAATCCCTTTGTCATAGTGTTGCCCAACTGCAAAATGGTACGCGCGTCAATATCTTTCAGCGCTTGTGCGTCCGTATTGGCGCAAATGAATTCAACACCATCAATATCACTGGAAATCATGTGTTTGACGGCGTTACCTCCGCCACCACCAACACCAATGACTTTAATTACCGCGTTTTGCGGCATGCTATCTACTAGTTCAAACATTTTGGTTCCCCTCTTAGTCCCCTGACAAAAATCAATTTTTTAAAAATTTCTATGAACCCAACTTTTTAACTTGCTCAACATACTTTCGCTATTGCTGCCTTTAATATTGCGCTCTCGTCCTTGCTGCTTCATGCCGTACATCAACAGTCCAACTCCAGTGGAATAAATTGGGTTATTGACGATATCTTTTAAACCTTTAACACTTTGCGGCGCGCCCAAGCGCACAGGCATATGAAAAATTTCTTCGGCCAATTCAATTACCCCCTCCATTTTTGATGTACCGCCGGTTAAAACAATTCCCGCTGGGATCATATCTTCGAACCCACTGCGTCTTAATTCTGCCTGAATTAAAGTGAATAATTCTTCATAGCGCGGCTCAACCACTTCAGCCAATGCCTGCCTTGATAATTCCCTAGGGGGGCGATCACCAACACTGGGTACCTTGATGGTTTCTTCCGCACCGGTTAACTTAGCCAGAGCACAAGCGTATTTAATTTTAATTTCATCCGCATATTGAGTGGGTGTGCGCAGAGCCATTGCGATATCATTGGTCACTTGATCGCCTGCAATTGGGATAACACCCGTATGACGAATCGCCCCTTCCGAAAAAACCGCTATATCAGTTGTGCCTCCACCGATGTCCACCATGCATACACCCAACTCTTTTTCATCGTCTGTGAGTACGGCGTAACTTGAAGCCAATTGCTCTAAAATAATATCTTCCACTTCCAAGCCACAGCGCCGAATGCATTTTTCAATATTGTGAGCCGCATTCATCGCACAAGTCACCAAGTGTACTTTTGCTTCAAGGCGCACACCGGACATGCCCAAAGGCTCTTTCACACCCTCCTGGTCATCGATCACATACTCTTGCGGCAAAATATGTAAGATTTTCTGATCTGCCGGGATCGCAACCGCTTGAGCTGCGTCTATGACTCTTTCGATGTCCTGATCAAAAACTTCGCGGTCTTTAATTGCGACTATGCCGTGAGAATTCAAACTGCGGATATGGCTGCCCGCAATACCGGCATAAACTGAGTGGATCTGACAACCAGCCATAAGCTCTGCCTCTTCCACTGCACGCTGAATGGACTGCACAGTGGAATCGATATTGACCACTACACCTTTTTTTAATCCACTGGATTTATGCGAGCCCAGGCCGACAACCGATAAATCGCCTTCCGGCGATATTTCCCCTACGATTGCGACGACTTTAGACGTTCCTATGTCCAGCCCCACAATCATTCTGCCCCCGTTAGTCTGTGCCATTGCTAGATTTCACTCTATTTTATATTCAACATCGTATGTTTTAATGTGGCTCTGAATCATGTGCCATGTATGCTTTTTCTTGGTCTTGCCACATCACCGCAAACCCACTGGGATAACGCATATCAATCGACTCTATTTTATTAAAATCGTCTTTCAATACTTTGCTCTTGGCAACCGCGAGCGCTTGTAATTTCTGCAATATACGCTCTCGCCCCAGTTTAATAACAACACCGTCGCTTAACTCCACTCGCCAGGCTTTGGTTTTGTCCAACATTACTGAGCTCAGGTTCAAATCATGAGGTGTCAGCAATTTATTCATTTGCAAATACTGCTGCATGATTTCCTTCGCATAATGGTCTTCGCCATTTAGAAAAGGTAATGTATGTATTTTAGCCGTTTTTTCGACTTCTATGATATCTCCACGCATATTTAAAAAACCTTTTTTCCCCCACTGCGCTATGGGGTGTTGCTCGACAACCCGAACGATCAATTTATCCGGCCATTCTCGACTGATAATGACAGAATCTATCCATGGATTTTGTTCCAATTGTTGCTTTAGTTTTGCAATATCCAAATCAATAAACGTTCCCTGCACCAAACTTGCAACCAACACTCTGGCTTCGTCTTTACTCAAGAACTGGAAACTCCCCTCCAGTTTGACTTCATCAATCGGCTTGCCGGACAATTGTTGTAATTTTTCTTTCGGATCAAACCAAATCAAACCCGCTGTTATCACCGCTGCCGCTGCGGCAACCGCAGCCAACTTGAGCGCATACTTAAGCACCTCAGACACTCTAACATCGGTCTTTTTGTCCCGCCGGTAGGCTTTTACCGAGGCTCCCGATTTTCGAGTTTTTGGCTGCGCGAAGACCACTCCGACGCTGACAAAATTCCAGTTCAAACTCGAACAAAGGCGCATAGGTTATTCACCCAGAGTATCGTTCAATATGGTCATCACCAATTCATTGAAACTCAAACCTGCGGCCTTCGCGGCCATAGGCACTAAACTGTGGCTGGTCATTCCAGGAATCGTATTCAATTCCAACAAGTAAAAATTCCCATTTTGATCAGCCATCACATCAACTCGTCCCCAACCTTTGGCGCCCAGTCCGTGAAACGCATCGAGCGCAAGTTGTTTTAATGTTGATTCACTATTTGTATCAAGTCCGCAAGGGCATAAATACCCCGTGTCGTCCGCCTCATATTTTGCGGAAAAGTCATAGAATTGATGTTGGGTTTCCAACTTAATGGGTGGCAGCGCAATTCCATCTAAAATAGCAACCGTATATTCGGCCCCAGAAATAAACGTTTCGGCCAATACGACTTGGTCAAATTGGCTGGCTTCGACATACGCCTGCTGCAAGTCGTGCGCATTAGTCACCCGCGACATGCCGATACTGGATCCTTCATGGCAGGGTTTCACCATCGCGATGCCACCCAACTCATCTATGGTGTTTTGCCAATGTGTTTGCGCACTAAGCAAACTGTAATCGGGCGTCGACAATCCGATACCCCGCCACAATTGTTTGGTACGCACTTTGTCCATCGACAGTGCCGAAGCCGATACACCACTACCGGTATAGGGTATTTGCAAGAATTCCAGTAATGCCTGAATTTTTCCATCTTCACCACCGGCACCATGAAGTGCAATAAACGCACGATCAGCTTTCACTGCAAGAATCGCGGCCAGTGGATTCTCTCTGATGTCCACAGGAATAACATCGACACCCTCTTCAGAGAGTGCACGTATTACAGCCCCACCGCTGAGCAGCGAAATTTCCCGTTCTGCTGAAAGCCCACCGTATAAAACGGCGACTCGCCCCAATTCATCAATTAACTTTTGAGATTCGTTCATAGTCATAGCTACTGCACCAATAATCGCGTAGCAATTTCATTCGCCAGCGTACCAACATTGCCAGCCCCCTGAGTAATAACAATATCCCCAGGCTCCAGAATATTAATTAAGGTATCGGCAACCGATTCTAAATCCTCGACAAAAATTGGATCCACCACACCCCGAGTCCGAATGCTTCGGCTTAAGGTCCGGCCATTCGCACCAGGGATTGGATCTTCTCCTGCACTGTAGACTTCCAATAAAATCAATTGATCGACAGTCGACAGAACTTCAACAAAATCCTCGAATAAATCTCGAGTACGCGAATAGCGATGAGGCTGGTAAATCATAACCAAGCGACGATCTGACCAACCGGATCGAACCGCCTCTATGGTTGCGGCAACCTCACGTGGGTGGTGGCCATAGTCATCCACCAGCATTATGGGTTCACCTTCACCAAGGGAATATTGGCCATACACCTGAAAACGCCGACCGACCCCAGAAAATTCCGCCAACCCAGATTGAATTGCCTCGTCACTCACGCCCTCTTCCGTTGCTACCGCGATAGCCGCAAGCGCATTAAGCACATTGTGGCGACCTGGCAAATTCAATTGAATAACGAGAGGTTTATCATGACTGGGTCGCACAGCGGCAAAAGTTTGTGTTTTTGCGGACTGCTTGACATCGACCGCATAATAATCATTTGCTGTATCAAAACCGTAAGTTAAAGTCGCACGACCTATCGCAGGCAATATTTCTTGCACAACGGGATCATCACCACAAACTACGGCTAAGCCATAAAACGGTAAGTTGTGCAAAAACTCAATGAAAGTTCTTTTTAATTGCCCAAAGTCCCCGCCGTAGGTGTCCATGTGGTCTGCATCTATATTGGTGACAACCGTAACCATAGGCTGCAAGTGCATAAAAGAAGCATCACTTTCATCAGCTTCAGCCACCAAGTATCGACTCTCACCCAAACGAGCATTGGAACCCGCGCTATTTAACAGGCCACCAATAACAAAAGTCGGATCTTTTCCCCCTGCGGCCAAAATCGATGCAATTAAACTGGTCGTTGTGGTTTTACCGTGAGTTCCCGCAACCGCTATACCATGCCGATAACGCATCAATTCGCCGAGCATTTCAGCCCGTCGCACTATAGGAATACGTAAATTTTTGGCGCCAATGATCTCCGGGTTTTCCTTCGGCACCGCGGTGGAACAGACAACAACATCAACACAATCCAAATGCTTGGCATCATGACCAATATAAATTTCAACACCCAACTGCTGCAGCCGCTCTGTTGTTACCGAAGGTTTTAAATCGGACCCTGAAATTCTATACCCCTGATTCAACAACACCTCGGCAATACCACTCATGCCTGCGCCACCAACCCCCACAAAATGTATTTTATGGATTCGTCGCATTTCTGGAACGCAGTAAATATTGTCTTTAGGCATGACAAAACTCCAGACACACATCTGCGCATTTTTGAGCGGCATCAGGCAGTGCCGCACTGCGAGCCGCTTCGGCCATTGCGAGCAACTTATTTCGATCCAAACTCAACTCCATCAGCAGGTTTTTTAAATTATCTACCGTTAATTCGTTTTGTTGACGCAATACCGCACCACCTCTCTGGACCAACCAATCGGCATTTGCAGTCTGGTGATCGTCAATCGCAAAAGGAAAGGGAACCAAAATCGAAGCCACTCCAACAATACTCAATTCGGATACCGTCAGAGCCCCTGAACGACACAGCACAAGATCGGCCCAGGCCAGGGTGTCTGCCATATTTGCAATAAAATCTTCTACTTTCGCTGACACACCCAATGACTCATATAATTGCTCGGTTGCTTCCAAGTGCCGTTTTCCGGTTTGATGTACTACCTCAAATCGACTTTCAACATCCAATTCAGCTAACACAGTGGGAACTAATTGATTTATCGCTTGTGCCCCCAAACTGCCCCCCAAAATGAGCAGATGAATCGGGCCGCTGCGATCTGCAAAGCGTTCCGCTGGGGTTGCCACCCTAACAATATCTTCCCGCACCGGGTTGCCAATAGCCTGCCCGCGTTTTAATACATGAGGAAATGCGGTCAATACTCGATCCGCAAATTTCGCCAACCACTTATTCGTTGTACCCGGTCGCGCGTTTTGTTCATGGATCACAAGTGGGATGCCCAAAAGTTTTGCAGCAATGCCACCCGGACCGGCAACATAACCGCCCATTCCTAAAACCACATCGGGTGCAATCTGTTTAATCAATGCACGGGCTTGCAAAATGGCGACAAATATTTTCCAAGGTGCAGATAGCAGTGTGGCTATGCCTTTACCCCTCACCCCAGCAATCGCTAAAAAATTTAAATGTATTTCTTGCTCTGGAATTAATTTCGATTCAATGCCCCGCTCAGTACCGAGCCATTCAACACGACACCCTCGCTTTTGCATTTCTTTGGCCGTCGCCAACGCGGGGAATACATGCCCAC
>JBNKFP010000046.1:0-14298 GCA_050289365.1 Cellvibrionaceae bacterium
TTGGTACTCAGTGCTTCCGCTTTCACCGCGGCGATTTCTTTGCTCAGTTTGCTTGGCGATTCTCCACTTTCTAACAGTGACCAGACAATATAGGCGTTGGTGGTGGGGACTGGGGCGCGGCCAAAACTGTCCAGGGCTTTGCTGTCGAGTTTGAAATTGCCTTCGCCATCGCGACGGCTGAGCAGCCAATTGCGGGTGCGCTCAATCATGGCTTGATCCACATTCATGACTTTGCTGAGATCGTGAAATTCCATCAGGCCATAGGCGGTGAGGGCTTCGTGCGCGGGATTGGCGCCAAACCATTCGTAGCCTTGGTCGGGAGATTCGAAGCCAATGAGGCGGGCATAACCTTTTTCCAATAGGTCTTTGGCTTTGCTGATTTTCTCCGGTGGGATTCCTTGGTGAGTTAAAAAGTACTGCTGTGCCATGACCAGTGGATAGGTGGTTGAGCTGGTTTGCTCGAAGCAGCCATAGGGTTCGCGAAGTAACGCATTGAGAGCTTCTTCCATGCTCGCCAGTGGCGACGGGTAAACTTTGATTTCGGTCCGTAAGCTGCCCGGTTCCACTTGTTTGGGAATTTCAATTCGGGTGCTAAAGCGATGGTCTGCTGACAGTAATCCACCCTGATTGATGCTTATAGGGAAACCTTTGGGTAGAACCTTAAGGCTGCGGGTGACGCTGTCGCTAAAGGGACCCGCAGCAGCATTTATATTGAGCTCATAAGTGCCGGGCTGATCCACTTGGATGCGAAGCAGTTGGCGCGCTCTTTGGTCTGGAGCCAAGTGAATCGGTTGCGCTTGTTCAATGCGAAGACCTTCACCGCGGGCGATGAGGGTTGCGTCACTTAAGCTGTTTGCGGTGCCGTTGACAAGTGCAATGGGCAGTTCGAGCACATCACCGACGGTGATCGAAAGCGGCATTTTCGGCTCGATATAAAAGGGTTCGACCGATTCAATTTTTTGATCGGCGCTGCCCAAAGCACCGTTGCGACCGAACGCGTCGGCGGCAACGCTGCCCAAAGCACCGTTGCGACCGAACGCGTCGGCGGCAACCTTAAAACTGGTTACGCTATCGGACAAGTCAAAGCTGATTTGCGCCTGGCCACTGCGAGCACTGGTTTTGATGCCGGCATTCCAGTAAAGCGTTTCAGTAAAATCACGGCGGTCATTGGCTTGACGATTGGCGCGCACTGGGTGGGCGTATTCGCGGATATAGACATTGTTCCACTGGCGCCCGTCGAAAAGATCTTCGTCCATGGCGCGCTTTTCAAAAAGTCGCGCCACTTTTTCTTTAGCGGCCGCCGCGATTTTTTGCACAGGCTTTGCGCCTTGATCTTTTTTGATTTCCGGACCATTGTCGTCTGCTGCTATTACCTCCTCGTCAGCAAGCGCCTCCAACCCTGCAAGTTCTTGCTCCTCGGCAAGCATGTCCACGACGGCTTCTGGCCTAGGCGCAGCGGCCATAGGTAATACCTGGCCACGATTTCTCATTAGCCCTACAGCGGCAATATGAGGACTGTTTTCCGCCATAATTCTTTTGATTGCGTCAGCATATTGGTTTTTTAATGCGGGGTAATTGACCAGAACAAAACGGCGCCATCCTTGTGTGCCCAGAAGCAGGTCCACCGCATTTGGACTCTCTGGATTATTGGGATCCAAATAGACCTGGGCGTCCGCCAAATCCATAACTTCGTTTTCCAGGTATACCATGACCGGTAAATTCGGAGCCTGCTCGCGTTTTTCAATCATTTCCAGCACCGCATCGTCGGTCACAGTCAATCCCACCACGGCTTCAACGGGGCGGCCATTTTCATCAGTGGTGGTCACGTCCAGAGTGACTTTTTCGCCCGGCACATAGCGTTGCTTAGATGCCTTGATGTCGATATGGACGGCAAACTTGGGCTGGCGGTAAATGAGTCGTTCCGCGAGCGGTTTGCCGCTGGCGCTCCAAAGAGTTGCAATCAATACGCCTTCAGCATCTTTCCCTTGTAAGGTAATTGGCTGATTCATCTCCTTGGTAATGGTAAAGCTGCGGCTGTCCAAACTCTGCTCGCGTTTGTGTAGGGTGAGTACGAGGTTTTGCTGATCAGAAGCTTGTACTTTGAAACTGATCTCATCGTCAAAGCCGTAGAGCGTTTGCGTGGCTTGCAAGGTCACGCCTTTTACGGCGACTTCTGGCAGTGGGAATTCCCGTGTTATGCCTGAGGGCGAAGTGAGTTTGAGAGCGTAAGTGCCGCTGGTATTGGGGGTAAAACTGAACAGGCCTCGGCCTTCATGTTCTGTGGCCACAGATACGCCAGCCACCGCTTCGCTGCGACCGTTCTGCTGATGCACTATAAAGCCTCTAATGTCAGCGGGTTTGCCGTCTGGTCTTAGGGCTTGTACATAAACGCGATTGGCCAAACCCGCTACTAATTCACCGCCCTCTGGATAAAAAGTTATGTCTAAATTTTGCAAAAGGATCGGTAGGGTTTTCGACGCAGTTTCAATCACACCGCCGTCTTCAATCACAAACGCCAGATTGCCATCGCCCGTTTCAATCGTCTCCGGCAGCCTAAATTCGGCATAACACAAACCATTACTACCCACCTTAAAACCGGCTTGCTGGAAGACTTCAGAGCCATCGACGCGAGCGATGACGGTCACACTGGCACCAACCGGAATCCCTCCCTCTGCGCGCTTAACGTCAACTGTGGCTTGAACCAAATCCCCGGGGCCATAACCTTCGCGGGTAAATTCAATTTGGGTTTTTAAGCGTGGTGCGCGGTAAGCGCGAATATCAAATGTGCGTGTGGCCTTAGGTGTGCCTTGGTCGCTGCTGATGACTTCAGCGGTATATTCTCCACCGGCTGTGCCCATCGGAATTTCCCATTTAAGGCCACCGCTGCTGTTTTCAATTTGGCTATCGCCGTCAAATAGGGTTTCACCTTTTGGTCCCTTAATTTTCAATCCGATGTGTCCGCCGTCCATGGGTATTGGTGTATTGTCCGTGGCGTTTAGGACGGTGACTCTGATATAGACGGGTTCGCCTTCGCGGTAGATTGGTTTATCCGTACTGACATAGGCCAGATAGCGTGTTGCGCCGCCTAACTGGTCCGTGTTGATGGCTTGGTCCTGCATATGTAGTGCTCCTGATGTTGCGTTGGTGGCGGCCCAGACCAGGGCCAGTAAAAGCATGAATGTGAAGCGGGTTTTGAGATTTACCATGGGGTGTCTCCAAAGACTGGAACAGTCCGTTTAAATTTGATTCCAATACTTAGACGGGGGATTGGAGCAAAACCTTGGAAGAAAGTTAAAATTTTTTGTTCTATTCGTCTTGATGGGGGTGGCGGGTCGTGTTGCAGGATATAACTCCCTTTCTGGCACTGATGTGCCAGAAAGGGAGTTATATCGAGGTTGGTGTAGTGCTTGGGTGGCTGGAAATGGAGTCTTGGCGGATACGGTCTAGTCGCGCACCTGCTTAACCTTTACCGGTAATCTTATTGGGGCCCTTTTCCGAGTCCTTTTCAATATATTCAATAATGGCAGAGGCGACATCTTTTTCTGTCGCCGATTCTATGCCTTCAAGCCCTGGAGACGAATTGACTTCCAGCACCAAAGGTCCGTGGGCAGATCGGACAATATCGACTCCAGCAATATCCAAGCCCATAACTTTGGCGGTACGCACAGCCAAAGATCGCTCTTCAGGTTTGAGTTTAATGAGTTCAGCTGAGCCGCCGCGATGCAAGTTGGAGCGATATTCGCCTTCTTTGGCTTTGCGCATCATGGCAGCTATCACTTTATCGCCAATGACAAAACAGCGAATATCTGCGCCACCCGCTTCTTTAATAAATTCCTGCACGAGAAAGTCGGTTTGCAGATCCCGAAAGGCATTGATCAAACTTTCCGCCGCTTTTTCGGTTTCTGCCAGAAGTACCCCTTTTCCTTGCGTGCTGTTCATGACTTTCA
Source organism: Cellvibrionaceae bacterium (assembly GCA_050289365.1). Lineage (GTDB taxonomy): Bacteria > Pseudomonadota > Gammaproteobacteria > Pseudomonadales > Cellvibrionaceae > JBNKFP01. The sequence goes on from JBNKFP010000046.1 coordinate 3,948, forward strand.
CGATAAGGGGCGCACCTCCAACAAATTTAATCAGGTCCTCGGTGGCATCGGCGCGATTGGCATAGCCGGTGATTGGCATGCCAATCCCTTTGCGGGCTAACAACTGGTGGGCGCGTAACTTGTCGCGGGAGCGGGTGATCGCAACCGATTCGTTGACAGAATAGATATTGCCCACTTCAAATTGCCGTAGTACGGCAGTGCCGTAAGCCGTTACTGACGCGCCAATCCGCGGAATGACCGCATCAAATTGCAATTTTTCTTTAACGCCTTTGTGCTTGTAGTACACCGTGGGCTCATTGGAAGTGATATTCATATAGCACTTGAGGACATCCACCACCTTCGCGGTATGGCCTCGATTCACGGCGGCTTCCACCAATCTTCTGGTTGAATAAAGTTTAGGGTTGCGGGACAAAATGCCGATATGCATACAGATTTCCGATAGTAGGTGAATTTGTTAAGGCGGTATTTAAATTGACGAACACAAAGTGAATTTATTTTGATGTTTGCTCAAGTATAAAGCGATTTTAGCTTTGAATTCAAAATTCCGGTGAACTGAGCACTTTTTTACCTTATTAAAGGGGCATTACTATTACACCTTTTTGATTGGGAAGCGATGACATTTTAGCTGTGATGGCGAAAGTGGGACAAAAAAGATGCTGTCTTTCTCATTCGGCATCCATTTTCGGTTAGCTGAGGTTGGTCGATTACGGGCTGGTTTGAGGCCGGAAGGTCTTTTTTGAGGGGGCTGAATTGTGTTCTAGCAACTTCACGTTATTAGGGCCATTTTCACGGTAGCTTGTGCCGGTTGTTTCGCTATTACTGTTTTTAGTGAATGTAATTCTCTGAGCTAAGCGTGGCCCAGTATTCACACAGTGTTGCTTTTCGCTCATGCTGACAATTCCGACCACTTGATTTTTAGTGTTGAGAATAGGACCTCCTGAGTCACCTCGACAGGCGCCAGATAAAAAATGGACAAATTTAGAATCGATTGACACCTCGGTTAATTTTCTGGATTTCTTTAGCCCAAAGTAACCCCATTCGTCTTCACCAAAACCCCAGGCGACCAAAGTGCTGTTAGGGTCGATTAATCGTGCCAATTTCAGCGGTGTAATTGTATTTGGTGTTGGGCTGGTTAATTGAATGATATCGTGGGATAAAAAATCGTTTACGGTTTGCAAGGGAATTGTGTGCAACGCTGTAATTTGAGTCACTTTTAACCACTGAGTCTGATTGTCGAACACATTGTTGCCAATGCCAATTTGGAGTTGCGATGGGGGAAAATATTTATTGTCAGATAGAGAAAAGACACAGTGCGTTGCCGTCAAAATTGTATTGGAACCGACAATGACACCGCTGCAAAAATTCGCTGAGCCTTTCACTTTTACGATGACAATCGCATTGCTGTCAAACGTGTATGGCTCCGAAAGGGTGTTGGCCCAAGTTGGGCTTGTAGCCAAAGCAAAAATGAAACGGCTGAGACATAAAATAAAACGCATAAAAAATCCAAAAGGCTGACTTTTGATTTAGAAAGTCAGCCAATCAGGCAGGTTAGGGGAAAACGGAGCGGAAATAGCTTATCCAACTCGCATATTGCGGCGTTAAGCGCAACATTCGGTCTGCTCGACTGACGTTGGCGCAAGAGTTGGAAGTCGCCGTCCCGCCGCAAGTCGATTGGATATCATGGGCGGTGTAATAAACGGAACCACTGCTGCCAACATGACCATCGCCGTAGAGATAGAGAGGCGAGCCACTCATGCCTGCTGAGCCATCACAGGACATCCTGAAATTGCGGTTGTAGCCGTCGCCATCCAAATTAGTACCGTTGCCAACTGAACAGCTGGCAGCATCTCCGTACATATGAAACGGGCTGCACACTTTTAAGTCCGTGGTGCAGGTTAGGCATTTGGCCGGATCGGCCGGATCGTCGATACGTGAACTGGCATTGCAGGATGGGTAGCCGCGGCTGTATTTATTGACCGTATTGAGTGACCCCATGGGTGCATACCAGTAACCCATCCAGCCGACATTATTGCCGAGCTTGTCGGGAATCACGATGAGGCCAAAATCATATTGTTCGCGACTATTGACATTGGCTTGTCGCCATTGGCTCGGAGTGAAATACCAATAGGTGTTGCCGATGCTGGGGCATCCTTGAGTATTGGAGTTGGGGCAACCGGGCATGGCGGAGGATGCCGTCCACTGACTGCCGTTGCGACCTACGCGTACAGTGAAGGCATTGAAATCGTCGGAAGCAGAGGGGTTAATGCAGTGAGCCGCTGTCACAATGTGACGCGGTCCTACCAATGTGCCGGAACAGCCACTGTTAGGGCCGCCGTAGTCGAAATTGGCAATGGTGCGCCAGGGCCAGGTATTGATTTTGGTATTGAGTGATCCGAGCCGTACACGGTTGTCGTCATTGTAGCTCCAACCCATAGGGTAGTAGCGTTTTGGATTTCGATTTTCAACACGTTCATCCGTTTCGGTTTGCTTGGCGCCGGTAAAGCTGATGTTCTGCTGCTTTTCCATTGCAATACGCAGAGTTAATTCCCGTATTTCAGTTGGAATATAAAAGTTAAATTCATTGCGGGATTCAGGGTTGTACGCAGAAAAGCTGTCTAAAGTGGGGACGTCTTTGGGAGCATATTCGCGATAGCCGTCCACCCGATTAAACGTTTTGTCTGGTTCGCTTTCTGGCTGTTTTGGGGCGGCTTTGGCCATACGGCCTTTTCGCAGCCAATCTATCCGTACTGCGGGGAGATCGGCTAATCGTTCGGCACTGGTCTTCTGCAATAGGCGCAGCATGGATTCCGATTCATTGACCAATTGATAAGCGTCTCGAAAGATACTTTCATCGTTAGCTCGGTCCATTGGTGCACGAATCAAATATTCAATGCGGGTATCCTGACTTTGAAAACGTTTTTCAAAATATTCTTGTTCTTGTGCATGGGTCAGGCTGCATAAGAGCAGGGAGCAAGCGGTGATCGAAGTGGTTAGCGTAAGTTTAAGCTTAGCTGTCAGTCCTATAGGCATAATATATTTCCATTGGGTGATGAGGTAGGGCTATTTTGACGGGAACGTTTGGGTGGGGAAGTGAATTAGTGTGGCCGTAAACTGTGAAAAATTCCCTTTAATCTTCAAATTGTCGATTTGGCGAGCGAAATGACAAATGCTCTATGCAAAATGTAGGCTCGTGCAATAATGGATATTATTTTAATTCGGAAAATCGAATGCCATATTTATCCAGCAATTGTTTGACCCGGTGAGAATCATTTGTAGACGTTTTTTCTAGACGACTGACATTAAACAGCGTTCGCCCTGCGGCGGCCATGGAGGTGGAGGTTTGGCAGACTTTAATCAGATTGGCTAGGTTGAGCTGATCGTAGTAGTCGATGGATTTGCAACTGCCTTCGCCCAACACAGATTCAATGAGGGTTCGTGGGTCTTGATCCCTGTTGTGATTGTGCTGCCATTTATTGAGTAATCTTGTGATTTCTTCTTGAACCACTTCCGCAGTAATGCGACCGCCATCGGCGAGGGTTCCCATGCGGGTAATGCTGGCATTTAAATCGCGGAAATTTGCGCTCCAAAGGGCGGCCTCTGATTGACAGAAATTCAAATACAATTTTCTTGCGGCGGAATTGAATCTGACCTGGTAGCCTGATTTAGTGGAAAAGGCTTCCAATTCAAAATCAATATTGGGTTCCAAATCTTCCTTGCGCTCCTTCAGTGACGGCAATTGATACGTCCATAAATCAATTCGAGCGAGAAGATCTTCGCGAAATAAGCCTTGCTTGGCGCGATGGCTGAGATTTTGATTCGTTCCGGCAATCAGTTGAAAATGACTGCTGACTTCCCGGTCTGAGCCAAAAGGCATAAAGCGTTTGTCTTCAATGGCGCGCAGCATCATTGCCTGTTCATCCAAGCCGAGTTCGCCGATTTCATCTAAAAATAGCAAGCCTTCATTTGCTTCCATTAATAGGCCGGCACGGTCCGAGGAAGCGCCAGTAAATGCTCCTTTTTTGTGGCCAAACAGTGCCGACATGGCATTATCACCACGCAGGGTCGCGCAGTTTACCGCCACCAATTGGCCGGGTAATTTTTTGCGTTGTTTGCGCAGTTCATAAATGCGTTGGGCGAGTTGCGATTTTCCGGCTCCAGTGGGGCCGGTGAGAAGTATGGGTTCGTTGGAGCGTATGGATACTTGCTCAAGCTGTTCAATCATTTTATTGAATTGCGAATTATTGGTGGCAATTCCGCCTTTTAAATAGGTGGTACCCTCTTGATGTTCTTTTTTAAAGCGGGAGGCAATCTGGTCGTATTTTGATAAATCGAGATCGATAATTTGATAGTGGCCAGGTCGGTGATCGTCGCGTGGCGAGGGTGACGTTTGCAGCAAGCGCCCAGGCAAATAACCGGCTTCAGTGAGAAGATACAGACAAATTTGCGCTACGTGAGTGCCGGTGGTGATGTGAGTTAGGTATTTTTCGCGATTGGGCCGAAAATCGTAGGCGCGTGCGAAATCGAGCAGCCCGCTGTAGACGGTTTCAAAATCCCAGGGATCGCTAAAATTGATCCGATTGTGGACGACTTTGGTTTCCGGGGAGATGCGCGCGATATCTTCAGTGACCTGATTGGCGAGACCTAGAGAGTGATTGTCAAATAACAGTTCCAGCCGATCGATTAACAAATCATCGTGTTGACATATGGAAATCGTTGGACGCCACTTATCCCAGCGCTTATCGCCCTTACCGCGACGGTCCATGGTGGTACCGAGTATGCTTATCACGACTGTCTTCATGCTATCGAATATAATATCTAACTATCAAAAAAGATAGATTATATACAGAAATACTTTTTAAAGATCAGTGTGGTTTTGTGCTGTTGAGAAAAATAAATACTTTAAAAACAATTAGATAAGAATGTTTTTTGAGATTTTTAGAGACTTGGCACCGACTTCGCTATAGAGATGTCATCTGAAAAAACAGTAGCAAATCCTTAAGAGGGAAGATGTATGACTCAACAATCATATGAAGTAATGCAAGACGGTGGTGTGCCAATCAAGTCATGGACTCGGGGTGTCGCGTTTGAAGCGGAAGCGAAACAACAATTGTCAAACATCTCCCGTCTGCCGTTTATTCATAAATGGGTCGCAGTGATGCCCGATGTACATTTGGGTAAAGGCGCAACCATAGGCAGTGTGGTGCCTACGATAGGGGCGGTTATTCCCGCTGCGGTGGGAGTGGATATTGGCTGCGGAATGATGGCAGTGCGCACGAGCCTTAAAGGTCGTGAATTACCCGACAATTTATTTGCGGTGCGTTGTGCAATTGAAAGTGCGGTTCCTCATGGCCGTTCACCACAGGCGCGAGGGAATCGGGGTAAAGGCGCTTGGGGGAATATTCCAGACGATGTGCTGAAAGCTTGGCTGCCTCTGGCTGCACAATTTGACGCTTTGGTTGAGAAGCATCGGGTTTTAAAAAACACCAACAATCTAAACCATCTGGGAACCTTAGGAACGGGTAATCATTTTATTGAAATGTGTTTGGATGAGCACGATAACGTGTGGTTGATGTTGCACAGCGGATCTCGTGGGGTGGGAAACCGTATCGGAACCCATTTTATTGAAATCGCCAAAAAAGATATGGAGCGTTGGCATATTCATTTGCCCGATAAAGATTTGGCCTATTTACCTGAGGGAACAGACCATTTTGATCAGTATGTAGAGGCGGTTGAGTGGGCCCAGAATTTTGCGCGAATTAATCGCGAGGTGATGATGGGGCGTGTGATTCAAGCAGTAGGCACAGCTTTGGCGGTGAAATTTGAAACGCGCCTAGAGGCCGTGAATTGCCACCACAACTATGTCTCGCGCGAAAACCATTACGGTGAAAATGTTTTGGTGACCCGTAAAGGCGCAGTCCGGGCTCGCAGCGGTGAAATGGGAATTATTCCCGGAAGTATGGGGGCGCGGTCGTTCATTGTTCGAGGGCTTGGCAATGCGGAAAGCTTTTGCAGTTGCAGTCACGGCGCTGGGCGGGTGATGTCGCGAACAAAAGCCAAGCAATTGGTCTCAATGGAAGAACATCGCCAGGCAACGGCGGATGTGGAGTGTCGCAAAGATGAAGGCGTTTTGGATGAAACTCCTTCAGCGTACAAGCCCATCGATAATGTCATGGCAGCGCAAAAGGATTTGGTTGAAGTGGTTTATAGCTTAAAACAAGTTGTTTGTGTGAAGGGCTAACAAATCGGTGGGAAACCGATATTGGGAAGGCATGGATGTCCATAATGAAATGCAAAGTGAACTTTATGGATACTAAAAATACAGTCGTAATTGACGGTTCTCTGGGGGAAGGTGGAGGCCAGATATTTCGCACCTCATTGACCTTGGCAATGTGCCTTGGCAAGGCGGTGCGCATCGAAAATATTCGCGCGGGACGCAACAAACCGGGTCTGCTGCGCCAGCATTTAATTTGTCTGCGTGCCGCCAAAACAATATGTGGTGCGCAAGTGGCTGGCGATGAGCTGGGCTCGCAACAGGTTTCCTTTATGCCGCACAAAGTGAAAACGGGTGATTATCATTTTGCGGTGGGCTCTGCGGGAAGTACCACATTGGTTTTTCAGACCCTATTTTTACCTTTGGCCTTGGCCGATGAGCGCAGCGTGGTGCGCATTGAAGGTGGAACACACAATGGTATGGCGCCAAGTTTCGATTTTATTGAACAGTGTTTTTTGCCTGTCGTAAAACGCATGGGTTGCGATGTTGCAGTGGAGCTTCTCGGCTACGGTTTTTATCCAGCGGGTGGTGGTGACTGGAGTGCTCGCATAAACCCTGTGAGCCATTTAAAGCGGTTGCTGCTGACGGATTCCGGAAATTTAATGGGGCAAACGGCGGTTGCAACTTCCGCTCGTATTCCGGCCCATGTGACGGAACGAGAGTTGGCTTATGTGCAGAAGAAATGTGATTGGCAGGGGTCTTCATTGCATCGCCGATTGGTGAAATCAGCCGGACCTGGGAATATATTTTCGTTGCGTTTGGCGTTCGAAAACCTGACCGACGTCATTGAGGTGGTGGGTGAGCGGAATATTTCTGCAGAGCGCGTTGCAGAAAGGGCGATCGCACAAATGACTCGCTTGTTAACGGCAAAAGTGGCAGTTGGCGAATATTTGGCTGATCAATTACTTTTGCCAATGGCCTTGGGAGCGGGCGGCGAGTTTTTAACCGTGAAGCCCAGTCAACATTTTATCTCCAATGTGGACGTCATTAAAAAATTTATGGATATCGAAATCAACTATTCCGAACTGGCCGAAGATCGCTGGTTGGTGAAAATAGGACGGTCATTGTGACATTGGTGTAGGTCTGCAGATTAGTTGTAATGAATCTTGAGATATGGACACAGCAATATCTCATTAAAGAGTTTGGGAAGCTAGGCGTAAATTAGCGGCTCCGGTTCTGAATGCCGGTCCGGCACAAGCATTGCTGATGTGTTGTGTACCAATTAACGCCAGACCTAAACACCACTTTGTAGCTCAGTTGGGTAGAGCAGTCGACTCATAATCGATGGGACGCAGGTTCAAATCCTGCCAAAGTACACCGTCGTCTTTCAAACGACTCTGGTAAGGTCGAGAGACCTGAGGTTCGATTCCTCGCAAGGTTAAGGTCCTTGTTAAAAAATTCTAAAGAGGTCCATGGTTCTAGATTTGTATTCTTTCTGCGCGTTTGGTGGTCTAAGGCGAACAGAAAAGGGTACAAAATAGAACGCTACTTTTACTGACGCTATTGGTTGAAGACCGTAGATGATGTTGGGTTAAGGGGCGAAGTGAGTTGTTCAATATAAGTGATTTTTAGCATTAACCAATCATTTTGAGAGCTCCCCACTCAGTACCCTCTGGCTAAATATCCTGTATGGATCAAGATTTATAGCCCCAGTTTAAGTGGGTGGGCCTCACCTTTTTAAAAATTGAAATTGCCAAGGGCGATTCAATATATTCCTGAATAGTAAGGAGAATGACTATGTTTTTATGGAAAATTATACATGTTGCGGATAGTGAGCGTGTGTTGCTGTATCGCGATAACCGCTTGCAAAAAGTGCTGCTGCCTGGTCGTCATCGAGTTTCAATGCTAGGCGGAAAAATTCGCCTGGAAACCTATGACATTACAGAAGTGATCTTTAACCATGCCAAGGCAAAATTCATGTTGAAATCGCATCCGCAAATGTTAGCGGAACACATTGAATATTTTGAAACCAGCGATACCCAAGTTGGCTTGTTTTATCGCGATAACAAATTGTTTGATATATTGATGCCCGGATCTTTTGTGGCTGTTTGGAAAGGGATTGAAGACATTCGTATAGATATTACCGATATTTCTGAGCAATATACGATTGATGAAAAGCTCATTGGTCTTTTGGGACGCGGCATTAAAGTTGGCAAAATTAAAAATGCTGTTGCGTCGGTAAGCTACATTGAAGTACCCGATGAGCATGTGGGTCTGTTGTCCGTAAATGGCAAATTAGAGCAGTTGTTGCAGCCAGGGAGTTATGGCTACTGGAAATTCAACCGTTCGATTACCATCAAATTGCTGGATATGCGCCTGCAATCTATGGAAGTCAGTGGACAGGAAATCTTGACCAAGGATCGGGTAAGCCTGCGTATCAATTTGAGTGCGAGTTACAGAATTACCGATTCGAAAGCGGTTGCGCTCAAACTCAACGACCATGGCAATTTTATCTATCGGGAATTGCAGCTGCGTTTACGTGAAGCCGTCGGCACACAAACATTGGATGGTTTATTGGAGGATAAAGACAGTTTAAACATGGTCATTGCCCGCGGTATTCGCGATATTTTAGCGGAGTATGGAATTGAAATGATCAGTGTGGGCGTCAAGGATATTATTCTACCGGGTGACATGAAGGCGATTCTCAATCAGGTTGTTGAGGCTCAGAAAGAGTCTGAAGCCAATCTGATTAGACGTCGGGAAGAAACTCAGGCGATGAGATCGCTCCATAATACCGCTAAGTTGATGGAAAACAACCCTGTATTACTGCGCTTGAAAGAGTTGGAAGCATTGGAGCGCATTACCACTCGGATCGACAAGATTTCCGTTTACGGGGGCTTGGACGGTGTGCTGAATGATTTGGTGAAATTGGCACCTAAAACTGTCGGTCACTAGTCAGTCCCGCCTTTATAAAGAGGCGGGACTTTTTTGTAGCCTATGAGAATGTCTTTTCGAAAAAATACAAACAGTCTTTGAAAAGGGAGTCGAGAAATGACTCTATATCATTGACGTCAAAGTCGATGCTGGCTTTGTGGGACTTGCCAAAAATACTTAAATCAATATCGGCATCAAAAAACTGTCCGTTTAGAATTCCCTTTAAGTGTCCAGCAAGGCGCACTTTTCTGACATCAATTAAATCTCCGGCGTGGCTGGCAGTGAACTCGGCTAATTTTAAAGTCGCCCCGGCACTTTGTTTTGCTCCTTCTAGTGCCGCTTTGGCAGCGTTAAATGCGATAAAGCTGGAGCCCTGTTTGACGGCATCGAGGGATTTCTGAGCTGCATAAAATGCGCTGTAGACAGCAGTGTTGCCCACGTTATCGATTGCTTCTTGTGCGATGGTAATAGACAGCTTACCGGCTTCATCGTAGCCATTAAGGGCTTCTTGTGCTGCTTGCCAGGCGGTATATTGCGCGCCTTTTTGAATCCCTTTAAGTGCTTCTTTGGCGGTTTGGAAAGCGCCGTATTGCACGCCCTTGCTGGTCGCGTCTAAGGCTTTTTTCGCGCTTTCAAAGGCAATGTACTTGCCGCCGCGTTTCACGGCTTCTAGAGTGGCTTTGGCTGATTCAAATGCAGTGTATTGGGTACCTTTGGCGATGCCATTAAACGCTTTTTGGGCGACGCTCAGACTCCCATTGGCAATGGCAATGGCGGACTCTAGCCCGGCGATAGTAGAGCCGTATTTGGCCAATTTGAACGGATTGGGGAAGGTTTTCTTTTTTTCCTTCTTCCATGATTTTTTAGCGGAACTCAAGTTGCTTTTGAGCGAACTCACTTTATTTTTAGCCGCACTCAATGATCGATTAGCGGACTTAATTGCAGCTTTGTAAGCTCGTTCGGCTTTGTTAACATCCGCTTTTGCTTTGTTTAGCTCGCTGTTGTAGTCTCGTTTGGCTTTGTCCACTTGGTTTTGAGCTTGTTTTAACGCATTCTTATATGCCGCTTCCGCTCGTGTGATTTCACTGTTGGCCGATTTTAACGCGTTATCATAGGTTGCTTTGGCGCGAGTCAATTCTGCTCGTGTCTGTTTTACATTGTTGGCGTGTTTATTCTTTTCTGTCGTCAGCGCTTGATTTAATTCAT
>JBNKFP010000047.1:0-14278 GCA_050289365.1 Cellvibrionaceae bacterium
CCGCAACAGTGCATTTACAAAATATATGACGCCGGCTTGCAGCTCGGAACCTATGATTTACAGCATCGCCTTGGAAATTCAAGGAGATCCTGGGAAATTTCTTTTCAAGACAATCCGTTTTCATGCCAGGCGAATCAATTTGTCATAAAGCTTAACCTGTGAGAATTTGTGTTGATAAAGTGACTTACTGTGATGGACTGAAAGAAATGGTACGTTTCTACAAGGTGAGTTTTGTGAAGCCGAGGTATTTACTGGTACTTGGTTTAAACGATACGTAGGGGCTGTGCTCTTTTTTTGCAGCCTCCCCTGCGCAGCGGGTGGGTATTTGAGGCCAGACCACCACTTAAAATAGGAGTGCCGTTAAGAGTGGCTCAATGCTGCGAGAAGAATTTGTGCTTCGCTTACTTCTACGAATGATAATCTGCCACCAATTTTTTTCTATCCGCTTCAGAAAATGTAGCCTTAATTTGTTCATCATTGCCTCCACTATTGACATTGCTCCTAGCGAGTCCAGATTCTCGCGAACCCGGTACTTCTATAAGAAATAGGCGCAAATTCGATACCTGGCAAACTTTGATATCAGCACGCAATGAAATTACTTTCAGCCAAATATCGTCGGCGCGAGGGCAACAGCTTTGAAACTGATTCCCTGCATCTCGGAGGGCACTAAACATCGCCGGAGGGTAAATGACACCGCCCATGCCAATGGCGATGTTTGAAAAATCCGGTATGTCAGATTGGGTGTGCGGCCATTGCTTGTAGGCTGCGAGGGTGCTGTCTGAGCCTAATTGGATTTTCCGAGCGCAATGCGCGAGTACGCAATCAGGTTGTTTTTTGTAGGCGGCGACTAATCGTTCCAGCCAATCAATTGGATACAGCACATCGTCGTCGCAGGTGACAAAGGCCTCGGCAGATTCAAGGTAATTGACCAGCGGAAAATACTTTTTGTGTGGTCCGAAATCCTCACAGGTTCGGATTTCGAGGCCTCTGTTCTGTAGTCGCACCAAAGGCTCGGGGATGCCCATATTAAGTACTGATGAGGTCACCCAGAGTATTATTCTGGATGGTTTTAGTCGTCCCGATCCAATGCTCTCAAGTGTGTAAAAGACACGTTCCCACCTGAGTTCAAAAGTGGTCAATGATACCACGGGTCCGCCCGGTTGAATAATGGAGCCTGTCGAGTTTTGATTCTGCTGTTCCAGCCACTTTAGCCAACGCGAACAAACAAAAGGCCGCTTACGTCTTGCAAGCCACCGAGACCACTTGGATGAAATGAAGTGAGATTCGTACACAAACACAGCCCTGTCTGTAGGATTTACTGTTACCGCCTCACCTTGGTGAACGAGATTGCCAATGCCTATCTCGGTGCTGATCGAATAGCATTTGGCGAAATGTGCCTTGCGGTTTCAGCCCGATGGATAAAGTTCGCTGGTAGAAGTGCAAAAAGCGCCAACTGCTCTTGGTTCTTCCGCAAAGTATTTCCTTGGCTTAGCTCATTGAGTGCGAGACGATATAGTCCATTTAATGTGGTGTCAATATACGCACTATATGGCGCCTGGATTTCGCCCAGATTTGAAGTCCTTGTTGCACATTGCCAAACGTGTTGAGCTTATCAGCGCTCCTAGTACGCAGACCCTACTACGGTGCTTCAACAAATTGCACGTCGCCCTTTGGGATGCGCCACAAACTGCCTACACGCACATGAGTAAAGAGCGAGAGCAGGATGCGTTAAGCATAGAGTCTGGGTCAAGAGTCCCCCTATTGCCCACGGACCACGCCTTGCTGTAAACGCTTTGATACAGAACTCGGTGGGGGTGGCGTTAATTTATCTTCATTGAAATCTCCATGACAGGACACAGAGTTGGTTCAATGAGAGGTTGCAAATCACCGGCCATGCTGATATCGCTGGTATTAGATTTATCGGCATTGCTGTGCCTATTGTTTTCGTTGGTCACGGGGAGGCTTCTCTTTCTTATGTTTAAAAAATAGCTTTTAAACCGGACCTTGAGTAACGAATGGGCCGTCATTTGCATGCAATCAACGGATATGCAGATCATTTCGTATGCACACTGGGATTTTTATTACGGATATTGGTTAGGTTATGGGCATGAATGCTGAAATGCTGGCGAAACAAGTTCAAGCTAGTGTCGTTATTTAATTTGCAAATTGCCACATATAATATCGATGAGTCGCTTTTTCAGTCTGAGTTAGGACTGGATCTTTTATTTTTCTTTGTCGAATCTGTAGCTTGCTCCTAGTGAGCTGACACCCACGCAGGTAACAGGTTTTGGCAGAGAGTGGCTTCACTGTGCTGCTCTGTTGATTACCACTTTATGTTAGAGGAAATACAATGAAATCTGTTTTTGACATAGATTCTTTGCAAAATTATTTTGGCGCCGAGCAACTGCTAAGCATAGTCATCTTAGTTGCGGCGCTGTTCGGAGCCCTGATGGTGCATTTCGTGGCGTTTAAGATATTACACAGATTTGTCCAGCGCTCATCAACTTCGCGCTGGAATAAGGTGTTAGTAAAATCGCGCCGAGTCAGTCGCTGGATGTTGATTTTATTCGCTCTGGAATTAACGATTCCCCTTCAGCAAATACCACCCGGTTTGGCGCTATTCTGCAGCCATTTGGTGCGTTTATTGTTTATCGCAATATTGGGGTGGTTGGCGCTACTGGTGCTGAACGGTTTAATGGAGTATTCCATGGGCCGACATCGAATTGACGTAGAAGACAATTTAGAAGCGCGTAAAATACGCACCCGCCTGAGAGTATTGCGTCAAGCGCTCGCCTTGCTCATTGTAATGATTACCATTGCGTCGATGCTAATGACATTCCCTGGTGCGCGCAGTATCGGCGTTTCGCTGTTTGCCTCTGCAGGTGTGGCCGGTATTGTCGTTGGGTTTGCTGCACGGCCTGTACTCAGCAACCTATTAGCCGGTTTGCAGATCGCATTGACACAGCCTATTCGTATAGACGATGCAGTGGTTATTGAAGGAGAGTGGGGCTGGATTGAGGAGATAACGCCCACTTATGTCGTCGTAAAAATTTGGGATTGGCGTCGCTTGGTCGTTCCCTTGTCTTACGTCATAGAAAAGCCATTTCAAAATTGGACTCGAGAGACGGCTGCCATTATCGGGAGTGTATTTTGGCATACGGACTATTCGGTGCCGGTAGAGGCTATGCGTGAAAAGTTAAAGAAATTGTTGCAAGAGTCTAAGTTTTGGGACGGGGATGTGCAAGTGTTGCAAGTTGTCGATTGCCTGCCTCACACCATGCAACTTCGTGCTTTAATGAGTGCAAAAAACAGTCCGACCGCTTGGGACCTGCGCTGTGAAATCCGAGAAAAAATGATTGCTTGGTTACAGCAAGAGTATCCAGGTTGTTTACCGAAAACCCGAGCAGAGGTCGGTTTAACGGATAGGCTTAATGTTGAAGCCTAGGATCGGTCAAAACGCACGTTTTCGGTTGGTGGCGGCGCAAAGTGCCGCAGGCTTCGATGTGAAAAGAAGAATAAACCTTGAGTTGCCTCGGTTCAAATGACCTGTGATGTGGTGAATGAATTACATTAGAGCGTTTCTATATTGACCCGGAAAAAGTTTTATTTTTCAATGTAGAGCGAAGAAATGTATTTTACCGCCTTTCGATTAACTCCTTAATGATTTCCGTGTGTGTACTCTAAACACATTTTTCTATTTGACGTTTTCGTCAGTTGGAAGTTTACCTTGTGTCGTTTCGATATTGCGATTCCCGTACTAGTCCCTTTTGTAGCAGGGCTTTACAGACTACATGAATTTCCATAAGAGGTGCGCAGCAAATTTTAGGTTGAGTTAGGTTCAATGTTCTGAGAGCTTTTGGCTTGTCTGCGCGCGTTGTGTGAAGTGCTTTACTGAAGCCACGTTCTGGTTGACGAATAGCATGTCCAAACATAGGGCAGTGGTATCTCGGTAATGGATTCTTATGTGTCCCTTTAGTCTTATCGTCCTGTTTCTTTGAGTGGCCCCTTTAACGGCTGAGGCTGTGCTGCGCCGTGTGCCAACGCCTAAACGCCTAAAGGGGCGATGGAACGGTGACGCCTTTATACATATGTGGCACCTAAATTAGAGTCGGAAAATTTAACAATATTGAGCGAATTAATATTATAAATGACCTAACTGTATGAAATATATGGATAAGTATTGTTGGAATGTATTTTGCATTTGACTGATGTGACACATCGCCGTAACCCCGTTCATGGAAGGTGTTATGGGCTTAATTGTTATAAAAGAGGGGTCAAGTGAGTTGGGGAGTTTGAATTGATGTCTATGTTTGTACGTCTGATACCGCCTTTGTTGAGGGTGGTTTGCGGGCATTTCGCTCTGGCCTCGATTGTCGGTTTGGTGCCCCAGTTGTGCTTTGGGGAGTCTGTCGTCAACAACACCGCGAATATCCAGCCTGCATTAAGCCACTTTGAATCCAGTAGCTTTTTGCACAATTTGGAAGGCTTGTTGTTACTCGATCAAAGTAATAAGCCATTTCGACCAGAAAGCTTAAAAGGGCAAGTGGTTCTATTCAATTTTATTTTTACCCGTTGTGGTTCTGTGTGCCCAACCCAAACCAGAGACCTGGCCACGGTGCAGAAGCGGTTGGGAGCAGATGTCTTAGATCAAGTGCATTTTGTCTCCGTTTCCGTTGATCCCGATCACGATACACCGCAAGTTTTAAATTCATTTGCACAAAAGATGCGTGCGAATTCGGACCATTGGTCATTTTTAACCGGGTCTGAAACGCAGCTGCAAAAACTATTTGATAGATTAAAAGTGAAAAAGGCGGACGGTCAGCAATCTCAAATTGAAATCCACAGAACGTCACTGTGGATAGTCGATAAGCAAGGGCGCATGTTGCAGCGCTATAAAGGTGACCCCATCGACAAGACCCGCTTAATTCGAGAGCTGACACAAATAGCCTCGCTTGGGCTGTAGGGTGAGCATGAGTCGACTCAAACAAAATCAAAAATACACTGGCGACTTCAAAATCCAAAATAAACGATTTTAAATTGATGTTTAAAAATCCCACATTAACCGTATTTATGGACCTCATAAAAGATGAATTCTAAACTCATGATGAGAATCGCTCGGCTCGGTCTAGTCTGCACTGGCGTGGCTGCAATACTTAACCTCTCTGCGCAGGCTCAAACTTTGCCCGCTAATGAATGGGTTGAGATTCCAGCACCGGTCGATCAGACGTTTAATAACTTGAATATTCCGGCAGACGCGGCCTCCAAAGGCATGTGGTCGCCGGTTTATGATTGGCCTATGAACGGTCTGCACGCTGCCTTGCTGTCCAATGGCCGAGTTTTAACGTTCGGTTCGTCCCTGGATGGCAACGCACAAGATGGCCGCTGGTACGATGTTTGGGATCCCGCCTTGGGTTTTGGTTCTAATGCTCACAACACCATATATGATCCTTCGCGTCAGGACAGCTTTTGCGCGGCGGCACTGCCTTTAGCAGACGGTAGCTTGATGATATCCGGTGGCAATGGCAGCGATACCAGCACCATTTACGATGTTGGCAGCCATTCGTCGTTCACTGCTAATGAACGTATGGCTGAAGCGCGTTGGTACCCGACGCTGATCAATCTGGCTGACGGACGTCCCATTATTTTGGGCGGCATGATGCCCTACACCGAAGATATGCAAGATCAGCCAGATCAAGCCATTGCCAATGGCTGGCCCTCCATGACCCCGGAGGTGTATGAGAATGGCCAGTGGCGTTCCTTATTTGGAGCCTACAGCCGATTGGCTTTTGGCCCAGATTATTTGAGAACCTCTTATCCTCGCGCCTGGGTAGCACCCGATGGTCGAGTGTTTGGTATTTCTGCCGACCAAATGTGGTTTTTGGAGCCCGACGGCAACAACAATCTCGGCGTGATTACCTCTGCGGGTCTGTTTAAAGGTCCGCCAAGTAAAACAGCACCTAAAAACGTAGGTGCCACCAATACGGCAGTGATGTTTGCACCTGGCAAAATATTGCAAGTGGGTGGTAACGGCGGTTTTAACGGTGATGAATTGCCGGGCAGTAATATGGCAACCTTGATCGATATTAACTCTGGCTCTCCCGTTCTGACTGAGCAGCCGCCCATGAGTTTTGCCCGTCGCTACCCTAATGCCATCGTTCTGGCTAATGGTGAAGTGGTCATTACCGGCGGCGCCACTTACGGCAATTTCTATAATGGTCAACCCGCTTCGGCAGTCTATATGGCGGAAATTTGGGATTCGACTGCTGGGGTTTGGCGTGCTGGCGCAAGTGCAGCGCGGTATCGTGGTTACCATTCGATTACTACGCTCCTGGCGAACGGCGCCATTCTGTCTACTGGCGGCGGCACGCCGGGCCCGGTTACCAATCTGAATGCAGAAGTGTATTACCCTCCTTATTTATTTGAAAGCAATGGCGGCAATTCGGTACTGGCCTCCAGACCTGTCATGGTGGCCATCAGTGGCTTGAGTTACAACAACGGCGCGACCATGCAAGTCGACATGGACGACAGTGATCCCATTTCACAATTGGTGTTAATTGGTACCAGCAGCGGCACGCACTCCTTTAACTCCGGTCAGCGCCGCATTCCTCTGACATTCAGTCAACAACAGTTTCGTCTGAGCGCAACCATACCCAATAACAATCTTGTGCCACCGGGCTATTATCAAGTTGTTGCGATTGGCGCAAATGGCGCGCCTTCTTATGGCACGATTGTCGGTATTGGCCAAAACCAGGCGGTTCCACCGATTGTGACGACCCCTTACGATCCACCCAATCTGAATTTGGATATTCAAACACCCGTGATTCACGCGGGTGAAAGCGCAAGTTATAGCGTTACCGAGGTGGCGGGTTCAACATACAGCTGGGAAGTCAGTGACGGAACCATATCACCCTATTCCGCTTCAGGTGCCTTTACTCATACCTTCAGCAGTGCCGGACTTTTTACCGTAACCATCAACGCGAAAGATGCCAATGGTATTGTCGCGAGCTACACCTTTGTGCAAGCGGTTTCAGTGGCTAATAGTGGTTTTAAACCACTGCAGTCATCGCAAATTGTGTTTGATGCGCAGGCGAATCGACTGTGGGTGGTGAATCCAGACAACAACAGCGTGGCAGTCATAAATACGCTCAATAACACCAAAGTGGCCGAAATCGATGTCGGTGATTCTCCCCGCAATGTGGCACTGGCAGCGAACAATGAAGTGTGGGTAACCAACAAACATTCGGCGAGTATCTCAGTGATCAACCGCAGCACCCTGAGTATTGTTCAAACCATTGATCTACCCTACGGTTCGCAGCCCCATGGCTTGGTTTTTAATGCTGCGGGTACGGAAGCTTATGTGGCGCTTGAAGCCTCTGGTCAATTGATCAGAATCGCGCAAGATATCAAACAAACCGTTAACACCTTAGCCTTGGGGTTAAACATTCGTCACCTGGCCTATGACGCCACCACCGACAGGGTGTTGGTCACGCGCTTTATCACGCCGCTGCTCGCGGGTGAATCCACCGCAACTGTGGATACTTTGTCCGGCGGCGGTGAAGTCATGGTGGTGGACGCGGGCAGTTTCAGTTTGAGCAATACGGTGTTATTGCAACACAGTAACAAAGCCGATACGTCCATTACCGGCAGTGGTCTGCCTAATTACTTGGGGGCACCGGCTATTTCCCCAGATGGATCCTTAGCTTGGGTGCCGTCAAAACAAGACAACATCACCCGCGGAACGTTGCGCAGCGGGCAACCTTTGGATTTCCAAAATTCCGTGCGGGCAATTTCATCCTTAATTACGCTCAGTGATTTGCAGGAGGATTTTGCACGTCGCGTGGATCACGACAACGCTGGTTTGAGTTCCGCTGCGAGCTTTCATCCCAACGGCGTTTATCTGTTTGTTGCTCTTGAAACCAGCCGTGAAGTCGCCGTGATTAATGCCATTAGCGGTGCTGAGTTATTCCGGGTTGCCGTGGGCATAGCGCCACAAAGTGTGACCCTTGCCGATGATGGGTTGACCTTATTTGTCAAAAATTTCATTGACCGCAGTGTCAGTGTGGTGGATTTAACCGATTTAATAACAACAGGTCAGTTGCGCGCTAAGGTTACTGCAACCGTGGATACAGTCCAAAACGAAGCCTTGGCTGCCGACGTTTTATTGGGTAAAGCGTTTTTTTACGATGCGAAAGATACGCGTTTATCGCGGGATGCTTACCTCAGTTGTGCAAGTTGCCACAACGACGGTGGTCAGGATGGCAGGGTCTGGGACTTCACCGGATTTGGTGAGGGCTTGCGCAATACCATAGAACTGCGGGGACGCGGCGACATGCTCCACGGCTTGCTCCATTGGAGCGGTAATTTTGACGAAGTACAGGATTTTGAAAAACAAATTCGCAATTTTGCTGGCGGCTCGGGACTAATGGCCGACGCAGATTTTTTCAGCACTTCAGTGGAAGCCGAGGCATTTGAAAACACTACCCTAGTGGCACCTTTTGCTCAGTCCACAAGTGCGGGTCGCACTGTGATGTCCTGGTCTGGAACGGGGCAGCTATGGGGGACTCCAACGGATACCGCAACCGGTCAACTGCATTATTCCGTAAAACCGACGGCTTCCAGTATGACCTTGTTCGCCATGGTCGATATGCCCTCTGGCAATGACGACAGTTTTTACTACAAGTTGGAAGGCGTTGACGCGGGTTGGGGAACCTTTAACAACCAAGCTACCACAGGCTTCCAAGAGCGGGAGATTGTCACTTGGAACGGCTTGAATGTGGGTCAAACTTACACTTTGAAAATACAGCGGCGTGAAGACGGTGCGCTCCTGGATTCGTTTCGGGTGACCGGCGGCCAATTTGGTAGCAGCGACACCTTGGCTGGGAAGAGCGCGGATTTAGATGCTTTGGCCAGCTATTTAGGATCCTTGCAGGGCAGTGCTCCGAGCAAGGGTTTTGGCCCGAGCCCTTATCGCAATGCCGATGGTTCATACACTGCAGCCGCTATCGCAGGTGAAACCCTGTTCAATGAAAACTGCGTCAGTTGCCACGGTGGGGCCAACTTTACCAACAGCAGCGACGAGCTCGCCTTTGCCGATGTGGGCACCATTAATAGTGCCAGTGGCCAGCGTTTGGGGGCCGCGTTAACCGCACTGGACGTGCCCACCCTGCGAGGCGTTTGGGCAACTGCACCTTATTTGCACAATGGTAGTGCCCCAACTTTGGCGGACGCGATCTCTGCCCACCAAGGGATTTCCTTGAGCACCAGTGAATTAAATGATCTCACCGCTTATGTTCTTCAAATTGATGGCGATTCCCAAGCGGGAAGTTCACCCGAAGCTTATTTTGATGTGCAACAGGCTGAGGACCAGGCTTGGCTCGATGGCAGCATCGACACGAATCATTCAGGCTACTTTGGTAGTGGCTTTGTCCATTTGGCCGCTGGGCTAGGTAACTGGCTGGAGTTTGATCTGAATTTACCCTTGGCCGGTGCTTATGACTTGAGCTTGCGTTTCGCCAATGGCGGGGCCGATAGCGCTTATGCGGTGTATGTTAATGGCAGCTTGCAAATACCCATTCTAGAATTGCCGGCGACGGCATCTTGGACTTCATGGGCCGAGACGCCTTTCACTTTGGATCTGAGTGCGGGCGCTAACCTCGTACGCCTGGTAGCCCTGGATGAGGATGTCGTTGTGGCTTCTATTGAAGCCGAGCAGTATCAGAATGCAAGTCTCGTATCACCCTTTACCCAGTCCACAAATGCTGGACGCACCATAATGTCATGGGCGACGACAGGGCAAATCAATTTGACGCCCACGGACACGACCACTGGTCAATTGCATTTTTCGGTGACGGCCACTGCGCCAAGCATGACCTTATTCGCGGTGGTGAATTTGCCCTCCTACAACGACGACAGTTTTTATTACAAGTTGGAAGGCGTTGACGGGGCTTGGGGAACCTTCAATAACCAAGCGACATCCGGGTTCCAAGAGCGGGAGATTGCCACTTGGAATGGCTTAACGGTGGGGCAGACCTACACCCTAAAAATTCAGCGCCGGGAAGATGGCGCATTACTAGACTATTTCCGTGTCACCGGTGGTCAGTTTGGTAGCGGAACAACGACCCCGAATATCGATCAGCTGACGATTCAAGGGAAAGAAACTCTGCCGAGCAATTTACCGCCTGTGGTTATACAACCCATTGGAGATCAGACTGTCGCTGCTGGTGAGAGCGCGATAATTGATTTGAATAACGTATTCAGTGATCCTGAAAGTGATCCATTAAGCTTCACTGTTTCGCCGTCCACTAATCTCAGTTTGGTTGGAAATTCACTGCAAATTCAGGGCAGTGATGTTGGCTCTGAAACCATTACGGTCACGGCTAGCGATGGTAATGCTCAAGCCTCTGTGCAGTTTACTTTGACAGTGACGTCGACGAATTCTGCTCCAGTAGTTCAAACCCCAATTGCCGATCAAGCAATGACCTTCGGTGATAGCGATGTTAATGTGGCACTTGACACCATTTTTGCAGATCCGGATGGCGATAATTTAAGTTACGCTTTGGTTACGTCGGACACAAATGTGCAATTGTCCGGGACGGTCTTGACCATTGGCGCGAATACGGTTGGCGCCTCTTCGTACACTGTGACGGCCAGCGATGGCCAATATCAAGTCAGTACGGCATTTACTCTGAGTGTGGGTTCAAACAACACAGCCCCTGTTGTACAGTTACCCATTCCAAATCAAACCATGCTTGTTGGTGATGCCAATATCAATATCGCTTTGAATACAGTATTTGTTGATCCTGATGGTGATGTTTTGAACTTCTCGCTCGCTACAGTGGACAGCCGTGTGCAGCTGAGTGGAACTGACCTGATTATCAGTGCCAGCACCGTCGGCTCAGTGCCTTATACCGTGACCGCCAGCGATGGTGAATATGAGGTCAGTACCACCTTTACGCTTGAGGTGACGTTGGCTAATGCGGCGCCCGAGGTACAGTCTACTATCCCAAATCAAGTTATGACTGTGGGTGATGTTGATATCAATATTGATTTGGATACAGTCTTTGTCGATCCTGATGGCGACGTCCTGAGCTACTCTCTTGCTACAGCGGATGACAACGTGCAATTGAATGGTGCGTCAATTATCCTTGCT
Organism: Cellvibrionaceae bacterium; assembly: GCA_050289365.1. GTDB lineage: Bacteria > Pseudomonadota > Gammaproteobacteria > Pseudomonadales > Cellvibrionaceae > JBNKFP01. The sequence goes on from JBNKFP010000047.1 coordinate 11,150, forward strand.
GCCAGCCAAGTCGGCTCCGAGTCATATACTGTGACCGCAAGTGATGGGGAGTTTCAGGTGAGCACTACCTTCAGTGTGACGGTTGAGGCGCCACCACAGAGCTTCGAGTTTTTCACTGAAGCGGAGGCCCACACTTGGGGGCAGGGGACGGTGGACTCGAATCATGCCGGATTCACCGGTTCGGGTTTTGTTAATACGGATAACTACACCGGGAATTGGGTGGAATTCAGTGTTGATGTTCCTGCGGCAGGCACCTACACATTAACACTGCGGTATGCCAATGGCAGTACTGCCCGTCCATTTTCAGTTGCCGTGAATGGCACGACTCAAATCAATTCCCTAGCCATCAATTCAACGGGGGCGTGGGCGACCTGGGCCGAACAAACCACAACGCTGCAATTACAAGCCGGTGTCAATACCATTCGTATGGTTGCCCTCAACTCGGGTGGCGCTGCAAATATTGACTGGTATCGAATAGAGAATTGATTTGCTTTTGATCCAGTCGCCGGTCAGCAAAGGCAGTGTTTTGGCACTGCTTTTTTGCATGTGTCGTGCGGGTAATGATTTCTGTTACGACTTCAATGGCTTAACCTTCCCATCGCCATGCCATAAAATCAGTTAAATAAAACTTTCTCGCTGTTATTGCGAGTGCAATTCCACCAACAATCGATCAGGTCGTCGAGATAAGCCAAGTGAATGATTAGAGATTCTCATCCTTAAGGTGATTCAATTTTATCCTCGACGTCAGCGATTGATGCTGTACTATGATATATCTTTTCAGTCCTTTGAGTGCTGTCGAACTCGGTTTAGCCGGTTTCTACAGTGTCTCGTCAAACGCAAGTAACTTTTAACACTCAATTTCGTAATAACATGTTTACTGCAGAGGTAACCCCATGAGAATCGTCATAGTTGGTGGTGGAGCGGGTGGTTTGGAGTTGGCGACTAAGTTAGGTAAGAAACTGGGCCGCAAGAAAAAAGCGGAAATTCTACTGATCGACAAAAATCAAATGCACCTTTGGAAGCCGCTGTTGCACGAGGTTGCTGCGGGCACTTTGGACTTTGAAGTCGATGCAGTGAGCTATCGCGCCCACGCATACAATAATGGCTTTCAGTTCAAAATCGGTACGTTGGTTGGAATTGATCGAGAACAAAAATATATTGTCTTGGCGCAGGTAGTGGAAAGCGACGGCGAAGAAATTTTACCCCAGAGACACATTCACTACGATCAGTTGATATTGGCGGTTGGCAGCGTTAGCAATGATTTTGGTACGCCGGGAATAGCCGAGCACTGCACCTACCTGGATAGCGCATCGCAAGCGGTTAAGTTTCAGCAAAAGCTGATTAACCGGTTTATTAAAATCAACCAGCGTTGCGAAACCGATCCCAATCAGAATTTAACCATTGCCATTGTCGGTGGTGGGGCGACGGGAGTGGAGCTCTCTGCGGAGTTATACAATGCTCGCCACTGGTTCTATTTATACGGTTTATCCAATATTACCCACGAACATTTGAAGGTCATTTTAATCGAGGCAGGAGATAAATTGGTGCCAGCATTATCGGAACGAATCAGTGCCGGCGTTCAGCAAGAGCTGCGTAAACTGGGTGTTGATATTCTTACTGGTACACGCGTAGCAAGGGCGGAGAGCGGAAGGTTCATTACCACCGATGACAGAATTATCCCTGCTGACTTAATGGTGTGGGCTGCCGGGGTTAAGGCGCCTGATTTTCTTAAGGACTTTGGTGGTCTGAGGACGAATCGTGCGAATCAGATTTTGGTGAACGAATATCTTCAAGCGCAGGACGATGACAGTATCTATGCACTTGGCGATTGTGCCGGTCGTAAGCTCGATGACCATCACTGGGTGCCGCCGCGCGCCCAGAGCGCTCATCAAATGGCAAGTTGCATTTGCAATAATATCCTACGCAGCCTGAGCAACAAGGATCCTGTCGCTTTTGTCTATCGAGACCATGGCTCTTTGGTCTCATTGAGCCGCTATTCTACGATTGGCAACTTAATGGGTAATTTTGCCAGAGCGAACTGGAATATCGAGGGAAAGCTAGCTCGCATGGCGTATATATCTCTGTACCGTATGCACCAAATGGCATTACACGGTTGGCTGAAGACTGCGATTATGACGCTCATTGAGAAGGTCAATCATGTGATTCGTCCACGCTTAAAACTTCATTGATTCATCGGCGAAATAGCACCCCTTGTCCTCACTGGGGCAAAGACGCAATTGGTATATTGAGTTTGCTGTTGGTCACAAAATTTAACCTGAATCCGTGACGTCGTGGAGATTCTTCGCAGAAGTTCTTGTTCCTTCAACGAATCTTAAAAATGCCCGCTTCACTGTTGCTGAAGCGGGCGTTTTTAAAATCCACTGAGAAAACAATCTCTTGCACTCTGAATCCGACTCGAAGTCACGGATTTAGGTTAAATTTATTAAGTACTGCGCGTATGTCATCAGTGTTTTCATGCTCACATACTCTTAAAATTGACTAATATTAAGAGTATGCTGCAATTTGATGATGGGTTAAGTGTCCTGGCTGCCTCAGCAGACGCAGTGCGCATTGAAGGTCACCTATCACAAACGGTCAGTTTGACTTGGGATTGGTCTTTACATATTCCCATCATGTCAGAGCGTCAAACAATGTAACGCTCGTCAAAAAAATCTGAGGGTACCATGGCAAATAGTAAATTCGATCACTTGTTGCACGAGTTGGAAGATAAGTTTCACCGCATCCAAGATAAACTCATCAAAGCCAAAGATGATTACCTTGCCCTCCATGAAAAAGATCTAGAAAAGGCAAAAAAAAAGGTGGCCACTCTAACCGAAAAACTGCAAGCCGAGCGCAAGCGCTATAGTGAGGCTGTAACCGCAGCCAAGGATTCGGGAAGCAAAAAGGCGACGAATCAATTGAAGAAGGCGAAGGCTGCAGTGAATTTATTGTCGTCGTCTTTGGCCGAAGCGAAAGACATTATGTTTACTGCCGAGGATAAATTGAATTCCGCTAAACCCTTTGACCGCAAGCTTGCTGCACGTCAAAAAGCGTTGCGCGAATTTGAGAAAGAATGGGAAAAGAAAATTAAAGCTGAAGCAGCAGCGAAGGCTAAACGCGCCGCAGAGC
>JBNKFP010000048.1:0-14264 GCA_050289365.1 Cellvibrionaceae bacterium
GCACCCAATGTGTATAGACAAGCTTCTCGCCAACAGGACCCTCCACCACTAAATAAATATTCATTACTAATCCCCGGAATAGAAAGGATCGTTAATCAACTGAACGAAGGCTTTTTGTTTTGATTTGATGGTTCGTCAGACACAGTATGGCTCCGCAAAGTCACGTCCAAATGGGTTTGATTTGGCTCTGGGTCGCCAGTGTACACCAAATTTCCAACAGCAAAACAGATCAATGACATCGGAAAAAACCCTATTGATGGGCTCGCCCATGCTCCTTAATTAAGATATTCTTGCCCGCCGCTTAATCCTGGGCGGACTCGTTTCATTTAAATAGGATGTCACAGTTCATGTATGTTTATGACGAATATGATCACAAGATCATAGGTGAGCGCGTCACCCAATTTCGCAGCCAGACTGAGCGCTATCTCGCTGGCGAAATTCCCGAAGAGCAGTTTTTGCCCATTCGCCTGCAAAACGGCTTATACATTCAACGCCTTGCACCAATGTTGCGCATCGCGGTGCCCTACGGCTTGCTTAACAGCAAACAACTGCGCAAATTGGCACACATCACCCGTCATTACGACAAGGGCTATTGTCACGTCACCACACGTCAAAATATCCAGTTGAACTGGCCTCAACTTGAAGAGGTTCCCGATATTCTGCAAGAACTCGCGGAAGTCGAAATGCACGCGGTGCAAACCTCCGGGAATTGCATTCGCAACGTGACCACCGATCAATTCGCTGGAGTCGCTCAAGACGAACTGATCGATCCTCGCCCCTATTGCGAAATCATTCGTCAGTGGTCGACATTTCACCCTGAATTCGCCTTTCTACCGCGCAAATTTAAAATCGCGGTAGCGGGCACCAGCGCAGACCGCGCTGCCATAAATTTCCACGATATAGGTCTGCAACTCCGAACCAACGCAGCCGGCGAAACCGGGTTTCGAGTAATTGTCGGTGGCGGGCTCGGACGCACCCCTGTCATTGGTAGCGTAATCAAAGAATTTCTGCCGGAAAAGGACATTCTCGCCTACCTCGAAGCCATCTTACGCGTCTACAACCTACACGGTCGTCGCGACAATAAATTCAAAGCTCGAATAAAAATACTCGTCAAAGCCATGGGGGTTGAAGGCTTCACCCAGAAGGTCGATGCAGAATGGCAGCGTCAATCCAACGAGAACATCCTCTTAACGGATGAAGAAATTCAGCGCAATAAACGCTTTTTCACAGACCCAGCCTATATCACTGGCTTAGACGATCTCGATTCTATGGCAAAAGTGCAAACTCAGCGCGCAGAAAACAAGGCGTTTTCAGACTGGCTGAGCCATAACATTCACAGCCATAAAATACCCGGCTATCGCGCGGTAACCCTATCACTCAAACAAACAGGAATTGCCCCCGGCGATATAACGGATACTCAATTGGAAACCATCGCGGACTTAGCCGATCGCTATTCTTTTGGTGAAGTTCGCACCACCCACAACCAAAATATCGTGCTGGCTGACGTGCAGTGTACCCAGTTATACGAGCTGTGGAACGAGTTACTCACAAACGGATTTGCCACACCGAACATCGGCACCTTAACGGATATTATTTGTTGTCCAGGAGGCGACTTCTGCTCGCTGGCCAATGCGAAATCCATCCCCATCGCCGAAGCCATTCAAAGAGAGTTTGACGATCTGGATTACCTCTATGATCTGGGCCCCATAGATCTCAATATCAGCGGTTGCATGAACGCCTGCGGACATCACCATATCGGCCATATCGGGATTCTCGGTGTCGATAAAAAAGGGCAAGAGTTTTATCAGGTACAACTGGGCGGAAATTCCGGATATGACGCATCTCTCGGTGCCGTCCTGGGGCCCTCCTTTGGTGCCGATGAAATACCTCGGGTGGTACGTAATATCATCAATTTGTTTGTTCAGCAGCGCAACGAAGAAGAGAGTTTTCTACAAACGTTCCAACGCATTGGCATAGCACCATTTAAGGAGACCGTATATGCAAAAGCTCAATAAAAATGGTGCCGTAGAAACACTTTCATGGCTGTGGGTTAAATCTGAAACTGAAATGGGTGAAATAGCCGCTAACGACACGGCATTACTCCCACTCACAGAGTTTTTAAACGCCACGAATTCAACCAAGACCGATCAAATCATTGGCTTTTGGTTGGATTCGGATGCCGATATCGATACAGCCATTGCAGCGGCCAGAAACGCCAAAGTCATCGGTATTAACTTTCCGGTGTTTACAGACGGCAGAGGTTTTTCTTTGGCTCAAGCGTTGCGCGACACTGGTGAATTTGATGGCGAACTCATCGCCCTGGGTCACTATATGCAGGACCAATTGTTTTACCTTAGACGTTGTGGTTTTGACAGTTTTGGTTTGCGCGAAAATGACAATGTCGAATCCATGAAATCCAGCTTGAATGATTTCAGTGAGAGCTATCAAGCGGCGACAGACGAAAGAGTGCCGCTTTTTCGCCGACGTCGTTAGCCTGTTCACTCAGCAAAAGGACTTGCAGAACAACCACCCAAAAAAATTTTTCATTTCATCCCCACTGCCGCCGTCAATTCCTGCGCAGTTGTTAGCAATTCACGTATACTTTTAAAAGGTTTACTTGCCGAATTGAGCGGAGTTTATGAACGGCGATTTATTTCAATCTTTCTTTTTGATTTTTAGCGGCGCAGCGGTGGTTGCCTCAGTAGCCCTATACACTCGCCAACCCCTGTTGGTAGCCTACATTATCATTGGCATCACCTTCGGCCCCTACGGCTTTGGCCTAATACATGATTTAGCAGCGGTCACAGAGATGTCCCACATCGGCATTGTCTTTCTCCTATTTTTATTGGGGTTAGACATGCAGCCAGCGGCATTGAAAGCGGTACTGCGCAAAGCCACCAGCATCGCCTTAGCCAGTTCAGCCCTATTTGCGGGTGTTGGTTATTTAATCGGTTTAGCATTTCAATTCAACCATATCGAATCCATCGTCATTGGTATGGCCTTGATGTTCTCCAGTACCATTATCGGCATCAAACTGCTACCCACCACCGTATTGCATCATCGCCATACTGGTGAGCTGATGGTTGGCCTGTTGCTTTTGCAGGACTTTATCGCCATCGGCTGCCTGCTGGTGTTGCTCAGCGGCACAAACGGTCGTGTTGAATTCAAAACCTTGGGAATGGCCGTCATTTCATTGCCGCTACTGGCGATGGGTTCGTTTTTGTTTGTGCGCTATATACTGCTTAAACTGATCAACAAATTTGATCGCTTTCATGAATACATATTTCTCTTGGCCATCGGCTGGTGTTTGGGCCTAGCCGAACTGGCCGAATATTTAAACCTTTCTGCAGAAATCGGTGCTTTTATAGCGGGTATTTCGATTGCCACCAGCCCAATATCCCAATACATTGCCCTCAGTCTAAAGCCCTTGCGCGATTTTTTCTTGGTGTTGTTCTTCTTTTCTCTCGGAGCCCAGTTGCACCTGGCGCTGCTGCCCGATGTGTTATTTCCCGTTATTGTGGTGGCAGCTTTAGTGCTGGCGATTAAACCGGTGACGTTCCAGGCGCTATTACGGCGCCACAGTGAGAGTAAGAATTTATGCTGGGATGTGGGATTTCGCTTGGGACAAATCAGTGAATTCAGCTTACTGATTGTTTTTGTCGCGACAGAGAAAAATTTAATTGGTGATCGGGCTGCCCTGCTGATCCAGGCTGCCGCCATCATTACATTTGTTATTTCCAGTTACATCGTCATTTTGAATTTCCCCAACCCCATCGCCATTCGCGAACATTTACGACGGGACTGAGTGGGTCTCACGGATTGGAGTCATGAAACAATGACTCCAAATGCCTTTATTCGAATTAGACCGCCCAATAACGATGGGACAATTTGCTGAACAGTCGCGTCACAGTCGCTTCAAAGGCTTTACTCGCCGCCAAACCCAAACGATCCTGAATGGATTTTTTATATTCAAACTCCACGTGCAATACGTCCGCTTCCGCACTGGACTGCAGCAAATACTCATCGCTGGTCATAATGCCGTCGATTAAATTTTTATCGAGTGCCCGTGAACCAAACCAGATTTCACCGGTAGCCACCGCATCCAGGTCAACCGATTTACGGTGTTCGTGGATAAATTCTTTAAACAGTTGATGGGTATCATCCAAGTCCTGTAAAAATTTTTGTCGTCCCTTTTCTGTGTTTTCACCCAACATTGTCAAGGTGCGCTTGTATTCACCCGCTGTATAGATATCGTAATCCACATCATGTTTTTTTAGGATTTTGTGGAAATTTGGTAACTGGGCAACCACGCCGATAGAACCGATCACTGCAAAAGGAGCCGCCAAAATTTTATTGGCCACGCATGCCATCATATAACCGCCGCTTGCCGCCACTTTATCCACGCAAATGGTTAACGGGATATCCTTTTGCGTGATCCGCGCCAGCTGACTCGCTGCCAAACCATAACCGTGAACCATGCCGCCGGGGCTTTCCAGCTTCAAAACCACTTCATCCGAAGTTTGGGCAATGGTTAATACCGCGGTAATCGCCTCGCGCAACTCATCTGTGGCGGATGCTTTGATGTCACCATCAAAGTCCAATACAAATAGGCGTTTTTTAACGGGCTCTTCGACTTTTGACTTTTTGGCCTGTTTTGCCTCTTTTTTCTTTTGCTTTTCTTCCTCCTTAAGAGCCTTTTCGGTAAAGGCTACATCCTTAATGGCCTCGGCCATATGTTCGTACCGTTCATTCAATTTAGTGACGGTAATGCGCCCTTTGTCCTTGCTATTCCCCCGCTGTGTTGCACCTATGGCAAATGAAACCACTACCACAAATGCCACCACGAAGGTCACGGTTTTCGCCAGAAACAGACCATATTGAAATAATAAATCCAAACTTCCCCCTAAAGATCATGAAACCATCAACAAAATAATCCTGAATCCGTTACTTCGATACAGATTCAGGAAAATGATTGTTCAGTTTAACCACTGTTGTGTTGCTTTTTTAGCGATACTGTTGACTGGCTTAGCCACCAGCCCACTACCCGATAACGCCACCTCGAACAGAGCCCCATCCGCCATAGGCAAAAATGCCGCACTGCCATAACTTGCTTCAACTATGGGCAAATCCCGCTTACTTTGATGGGCTAAGGCCCAAAAATCAAGGCCGTATTCTTGCTCAATCAAGGAATAGACCGTTCTTTCACGAGTGCGCTCGTCATCCACATGAAAATAGCGGCCGCTCAAACGATCCATTCGATACCCCGGTTTACTGCCCAGTCGATTCATCATCCCTTTCCAACGCAGAATACGGGCATCAATTTGCCACTGATCGCCACGCAAATAGAACTCTTTGGTAACGCCACCTTTGACGTAATTGAGCGTAGCAATATAGGCTTGCTCACCGACTTTTTCAAAGGACAGGGATGCTAACGGCTTGTCTTCGAGCAGCGTTTGATAGTTTTTCATATCCCAGGAAACCAGTCCTAGAAGGAGTGCCACTGTCAGTAGCAAACCTGCGGAGAGGGTACGCAGCAACCACCAAAAACGTGTCCGCTTAAACAGGGTCCTAATGGCCATCACTAACAGCAATAGCGCCAAAATCCCTGAGACTGTGGACAAAATACCGAAAAACATCAATTCACCTTATTTGCTGGAAATGAATCCTTCGCCATCAAAGACGTCAACCAAGGCGCGCCGCTCCGTTGGAGATTACTCGAAGGAATCGCCAAAAAAGTCCCGAATGAGTTTACCCGAAATGGTTCGCGACGGCGGAATGATGGGCAACTGTTCTGCACCAAACCAATCCGCATGGAGGATTTCCACATTGTCCACTTGGATATCGCCGCTATCGTATTCCGCCGAAAAGCCCAGCATCAATTGGCTGGGGAACGGCCAGGCCTGACTTTCCACGTAGCGAATATTTTTAATCCTCAATCCCACTTCCTCGTAAACTTCTCGTGCAAAGGCCTGCTCCGCAGATTCACCCGGCTCAATAAAACCGGCGAGGACGCTGTAAACACCCTCCTTAAAACGCTCATTGTGCGCCAGTAGACAGCGCTTACCCCGGGTGACAATACCAATAACACATGGCGAAATTGTCGGATAAAAGGTTGCGGCGCATGCGCCGCACACCATCATTAGCTCTTGCTGATGCAACTGCGTTGGAGAACCGCAGCGACCGCAGAACTGATGCAATTCTCTCCAGTGCGCCAGCTGAGTAGCGCGAGAGGCCAGCGCAAAAAGCGAGTCATCAACAAGGTCTAGAAATTGCCGAAGTGACTGAAATTCACCTGGTGAATCCGAGTCTGCTGCCGCTACTGCAGAGACGACAAAACATGGTGTTGCGCACCAAGTACCGAGGAATAAAATGGAATTCGAGATCGGTTGGCATTGATGAATAGACGAAAATCGATGCAGCAGGGTATCGTTCACCGATAGCAACTTGCCCTGCTGAACGACAATGACCCAATCCTCAGGTTGCGGCGTCGCATCAGCACTGTAAAGTAAGCTGAAGGTCATACTAGTGTGGAGTCTTAAATAGATAATGACAATCGAAAGCGCGAGCAAGTGTACGCAGCAAGGCGCAGCCGGCAGGCAATAATCGGGCTCTTGGCACGGGGTACAACGCCACTACGGACATTTGCTGAGCTTCCCGAAAGGTGATGAAGCGCCATTTATCGCTTATTTTTCGATCTATCCATGCCTTAAATGGCGCTTTATATAGGTGTGCCATTTGTTTAATACACCACACTAGCTGGTTACAGCAAAGCCCAATGCCGCCAGACTTTCTTCGGCAACTTGTAACACCGCATCATCTAACCGTATTGCTGAATCCGCAGTGTCAAAATAGTACTCTACCGCGATAATGGCGTCGGCAAAGGTTTCCAGCAATTCTTTTAGGGCTGGCGGGGTGTCTTGCCGCATTAAAACTTCGTCCACGAATTCCATACAGCGCTCGACGACATCTGCGGCATGGTTTCGCTTTAACATCAATAAACCACCTCGCACGGAGTTCAGGGTTTTGGGGATGTTGTTGATATGGCTTGGGTCGAAACCCGATTCAGAGTAAGCGGTAATAGCGCGCTTAGCCAAGAGAATCCCCGATTCACACTCTTGCAGTACGATTTTTTCCGCTTGAGCCAACTCACCGGTGGCAATGATTTGCTGCTGAGACGCCTCGCTGGTATTGGCCAACTCCTCAGCAGATAGCTTAGCATGCTCCAAAGACAACACTGCGCTTTCGAGATAGAGCATGGTCTTAGCGGTCTGATCGAGATCGTCTTCTGAAATTTCCTCGAAGGGTTGCCAAGCCTCCACACGACGAATCTCCTGCTTTAAAATTGAGCTCGGACCAACCAACCCGACCACACTCAAGGTTTCGGCAATTTTACTTAATGTCTCTACCATGCCCGTGATATCGTCAATGATACGTGCGCCCTGGGCAGCGGTTTCGAGTACTTTTTTGATGTTGTTGATTTCTAATCCTAAAACTCGCACCAAAGAGCTGATGGTTTGAGCGCTGGGTCCCCTCAAAGCCTGTCGCTCGGTTGCGAGGGCACGATCAGTATAGGGGAGGTTTTTAACCCCGAACGATCTCTGTAACTCCAAAATAACGTCGTTTTTTAACCCCGAGAGCAGTGACACATAAAGCAGTTCTTTTAATAGCCCCTTTGGTGGAGAAGCCTCGTAAGCAGCGCGACCGCCTTTCTGTACCTGACGAATAATGCGATCAAGTCGGCTAAGCAACATTTTTCGTGGTTCAATCAACTCCATGTCCTGCTGGATCATGGCATCAATAGTTACGTTCGCCATCCACCAAAGCACAGCCAGTGGCTTGCTTTGGTCAAGACGCTGTAGTCGAATAAGTGCTCGACGCATCAAGCCCAATGATGCTTTGGACTGCTTGTTGCGCAATACCCCCAGCAATCCAAGCTGATACATATGGCGCAGGCGCATCAGCAGGGTTTTAAATTCTGAGTCGCGAACCTCAATGGCATCACTGGCCGGTACACGCAGCAGTGCTCTCAGTTCGCAAGGGAAAAAATAACTTTCAGGCAGTAGAGGTTCACGCCGATATTTACGCACTTCATTGATATAGGGGATCAGTAAAACCGGTATTTTACGCTCTGTCTGCTGAACATATTCCAGATATCGAGTCAGCACGAAAAACGAAGTGCTCATTAACTCCAACGCTTTCTCATTCGAACTGATCTCACCGGAGTCAGCAATGGACTTGGCCAATAAAAACAGCTCTTCCACTAAGACGCTGGCGCCTCGAAACTCAAGTAAACGCAATATTCCGTGAATCTGCTTTATTTCTGCGATACAGGCGTGCAAGGCCTTGGCATCACTTCCCTCAGATACAAACAGCTCCAAATCTCGCGCAGCCTGCTCAATGGTAGCAACGAGTTCACCTCGAATAACGTGTAAAGACTGAAAGTTAGCATTGTCTGCCGTATTCACACCGATTTTCCTGTAAGTTATAGGCGCTGATCAATATGACGCCTTATTCTTCATTTGTTCACAGTTTTGGCTATTGAGTCATCCACGTCGAAGCAGGGTTAAACCGAAATCGAGTGAATCGTATTCAATAACAATATAGACGGCTTACTTGCCACTGTTCAGTAAACCCAGCGACATATTTAACTTAATAAAAAATCTTTATAATTCTGTTGCTTATGGCGACATCTTAAGCAAAACTCTCGCATTTGTCACACCCCAAATTGTTAGCCAACTTATGCGATCTGACTATAATCAAAACAACAATCGTAAATTTGCACATGTAGCTATTGCATTTTTTCATAAGCAATGTACTTTTGCCCAGTTTGTCGTTATGTACTGATGAATCGAAAGTGGCTTTATTGAAGTATGGATACCGATTCAAGATTAGTCGAACGCACAAACCACATACGGTTTTCAATTCAACGGATTAGATATTATGGTACAACCAACTCTAACAACCGCTTTTTGGCATAATTTTTTAGGCCATTCATCCAATTGGTACAAAAAGACGATCATCGCCTTTCTTTTAGTTAACCCCGTGATATTTGCTATAAATCCATTCCTAGCGGGTTGGGTACTGATTTTAGAGTTTATTTTTACACTGGCGATGGCGCTCAAATGTTACCCATTACAACCTGGAGGGCTATTGGCTACAGAAGCTATTGTGTTGGGCATGGCGTCACCCGAATCGGTATACCACGAGGTCTATAACAATTTCCCGGTGATACTGCTACTGATGTTTATGGTTGCCGGTATCTATTTTATGAAAGATCTATTACTTTGGACTTTCACCAAAATCCTTTTAGGAATTCGCTCAAAAATTGCGATTTCACTGCTATTTTCCGCCCTCTCAGCCTTACTCTCTGCATTTCTTGACGCATTGACTGTGACCGCGGTTCTGATTTCCGTTGCAGTGGGTTTTTACGCGGTTTACCACAAGGTCGCAAGTGGCTCGAACAACAACAGCCATGACCATTCCAATGATGAACACGTAATCGACCTCCATCGTAGTGAACTTGACCAATTTCGCGCATTCTTGCGTAGTTTAGTGATGCATGGAGCCGTGGGTACTGCCCTTGGCGGAGTTTGCACATTAGTGGGGGAACCGCAAAATTTATTGATTGCCGAAAAAGCGGGCTGGGATTTCATCGAATTCTTCTTAGAAGTTGCCCATGTATCAATACCTGCGGCTCTATCTGGCTTCTTAACCTGTATTTTATTAGAGAAATTCAAAATTTTTGGGTACGGGGCCAGTTTGCCAGAAAACGTACGTCAGATTTTGGTCGATTTTGATAACGCTCAATCCCAGAAACGCACACGCTCTGATGATGCTGCTTTAATTATCCAAGCTATCGGCGCTGTCCTTTTGGTGATTGGTCTTGCCTTGCATTTAGCGGAAGTTGGCTTGATCGGTCTAGTCATTATCGTATTGCTAACCAGCTTCAATGGCATCACCGAAGAAAGCCGCATTGGCCATGCGTTTGAAGAGGCGCTGCCTTTTACCGCACTTCTAGTGGTGTTTTTCGCGGTTGTGGCAGTCATTCATGATCAGCACCTCTTCCACCCAATCACTCACTGGGTATTGGGATTCGAAGAATCTCAGCAATCGGCCATGTTTTTCATTGCTAATGGTGTCTTGTCCATGATCAGTGACAATGTGTTTGTCGCGACGGTTTACATTAATGAAGTCAAAGATGCTTTTGACAAAGGACAAATTTCCCGGGAACATTTCGATGCTCTAGCGGTAGCCATTAATACAGGCACTAACCTACCCAGCGTTGCAACACCGAATGGACAGGCCGCCTTTTTGTTTCTTTTGACTTCAGCCCTAGCCCCGCTTATCCGTCTTTCCTACGGGCGCATGGTGATCATGGCGCTACCCTATACCATCGTTCTCAGTGTAGTAGGTCTATTCTCCGCCATGCTTTTTGGTGGTTGAGGTCGCATTTTGAACTCATCGGCTTATTCAGCGGGTGAGTTCAATTTCATCCACAGGCAGTTTCCACCCGACGACTTATCGATCGCCGCCAACTTCTGCTGATGCTGTTCTAATTCGCTCGCCGTTGCGCCTATCACCTTAAGCGGTTTGCGCTCCCCAGAAATAATGCCTCGCGATACCCTTCCTGAAGACTGGCCATCTGCATCACTTTGCCCTGCACTGAGTTCCAACGCGGTTTGACCGCCGGTCATCAATAAATACACATCAGCCAGAATTTCAGCGTCGAGCAGCGCGCCGTGTAAATCCCGATGGGAATTATCTACACCATAGCGTTTACACAGCGCATCCAGACTATTCTTTTGCCCTGGATGCCGTTGCCGGGCCATGGTTAAAGTGTCCAGTACACCACATTCGGTTTCTAAATTCGGCCTTCCGAGTTTGGCGAATTCATGGTTCAAGAACCCCATGTCAAACGGGGCATTGTGAATAACCAGTTCAGCGCCACGCACGAACTGCCAAAATTGCTCAGCAATCTCAGCAAACACTGGTTTATCCGCCAAAAACTCAGTGGTGATTCCGTGAACCTCCACCGCGCCCTCGTCAATGTCCCGCTCGGGTTTGATGTATTGATGGAAATGACGGCCGGTTAAGCGACGGTTTTCCAGCTCAACGCACCCGATTTCAATGACTCTGTGCCCCTGCTTAGGCTCAAGACCCGTGGTTTCTGTATCCAGTACGATTTGTCTCATGCCCGTTTTGCCGCCTCAACCCCTTTATTGGCTAATTCATCCGCAATTTCATTTTCTCTGTGGCCGCTATGACCTTTCACCCAGTTCCAGCGAATCTGATGAGTCTGGTTGAGTTGATCCAGGGCCATCCACAAATCTTGATTTTTAACGGATTTGCCGCCCGCAGTGCGCCAATTTTTGCGTTTCCAGCCCTGCATCCACTCAGTAATCCCTTTTCTAACATATTGCGAATCGGTTGTTAGAGTCACCTCGCAAGGCTGCGTGAGCGCTTCAAGCGCCTTGATCGCTGCCGTTAACTCCATTCGATTATTGGTGGTTTCTCTCTCACCGCCGAACAGTTCTTTTTCCACATCGCCAAAGCGCATCAAAGCCCCCCAACCGCCTGCACCGGGGTTGCCTTTACATGCACCGTCGGTAAATATCTCAATTTTTTTCAAAGTCACTTCGCTTATTCTACTGGAGTAGAAGGTGTTTTCGATGTTTTAACCAGCGCCAAACGCGCTGCGGAACGCGCAGACAAGGCCTGTTTGGCGCCTTTGAAACGCGGCTGTTTACCCCAATCGGGTCGAATTGGACGTATCGCCGCACGATCTTTGCGCGCAATCAGACAATAAAAATTGCCAAAGGGCAATCTCTTTTCTTGTAACCACTGGTTGATGCGGGTGGAGTAGTCTAAATAACGCCGATTCTGCCAGGGGAAGTTGTATAAGCCCGCTTGTGTGCGCAGCGTATTGCAGTCCAGAAACTGCAACCAATCCGCGACCCTGGCTTGAGTCAGGCTATTGCGTTTCCAAATGGGACTTTTGCTCACCAGTTGAGCAAAGGGCTTTATGAGCCCCATTGGACTGATCGGGTTGAATCCTATGACGATGATGTACCCCCGCGGAATGGTGACTCGGCTGGCCTCTTTGAGCACTTGGTGGGGATTACTGGAAAACTCCAAAACATGGTGCAAAATGGTCACATCAACACATTCACTCTCCAAGGGCAAGGCATCCAGAGAACTGTATGCGCCCACCTGCCCGCCGGAATCTGGGGTACCGACCCCCATCGAAAAGCAGTGATTAATGCGACTGTCTTCAAATAGTGTAATGCAACGGTTTATACTGAGCTGCATCAAGTGATAACCAAACATGCAGCTCAATTCTTTCGCTAAAATTTGTTGTTCAGCCTCCTGTAATTGCTGACCCAAGGGGGTAGCGAACCAGTTTTCCAAGGCGGCTACTGCGGTATCCAAGTCTGGAACGCGAGTCTTGTTGCGATACAGTGACAAGCCTTTATGTAACCAAGCCATTTGATATCCCCTTCCGATATTACTCAAACACCAGTGCGTCAAAACGCGTAGTATACAGGTCACGTCGATAAATCAATATTAGACAAGCCCATCACCAACTGCCCCAAAGGGTCGATATTTATGCCAGAAATTGTCCCCATTCCAATTTACGAAGACAATTACGTTTGGCTTATCGTCTATCAAGGCTCCGCCTGGGTGATTGACCCTGGAGAGCATACGGCCGTTATTGCCGCTTTGGAACAACGGCGATTATCGCTCAAAGGTATCTTGGTAACCCATCATCATTGGGATCATATCAATGGTATAAAGCCTTTACAGCTTCACTTCGCCAGCAAAGCCCTGCCCGTCTACGGCCCCAGCCATTCTCTGCACAAAGTCGTAAACCACCCAGTTGGAGAAGGCGACCAAATTGCTTTAGCGAACCTAACGCTCAAGGTTCTCGCTACCCCCGGCCATACTGCGGATCACTTAAGTTATTGGTTGGAGGAGGAAAACATACTTTTTTGTGGTGACACCCTATTCAATTGCGGTTGTGGCCGCTTATTCGATGGCACCATCGAGCAATTGTTCCATGCGCACCAAAGGCTGAAAGCATTTCCAGCAGAAACCGCTGTCTACTGCTCGCACGAATATACCTTAGCGAACATACGCTTTGCTCGTGCAGTTGACCCCAGTAACCGCGACCTGATTCAGTGGGAAAAACACTGCCAAAATGAGTTGCGAAAAAAAATACCAAGCATTCCATTCAGCTTGGGCGAGCAAATGAAATTAAATCCGTTCTTGCGCACGGATCAAGCCGCTATTCAGCATAGTCTCCAAAAAAAGTTTGGCGAACTGTCGCAAACATCATCAGAACTGGAGTACTTCTCCTGTTTACGACAATGGAAAGATCACTTTTAAATCAAATTGGTCCCAGAATGGGCTTCCCGCAAAATATAACGGTACTGGTTCACGGCTGTCATGCTTGAACTTTTGGCATAAAACGAATTCTTGGTTAGAATTCGGCGTTCTTACTGATTTTGCACCATACTTAAACATCTGCGATTCAAACCTGACGTTACACTATGCTTAAAAAACAATGCTTATTACTGTTAGCTTCCGCATCACTGGGTTGTTCCAGCATGAAGACGTCATCACTCTTTGAGACCTTTGGCATACTGGGGCAACCTACCCAAGAATATTATTCGCAGTGGTATTACGACTCCTTACCGCTGTGTTTGGTACAAGAAGATGACCTCAACGATTTTGTCATCCCGAAACAAGTTAACCTGTGGGATCGTGTCCGAGATGGCTTTGAAATCCCAAATCAGGTGAATAAGCGCGTTCAGCAAGAAATCAATTGGTACGCTAAACACCCAAGCTACATTGCCAGGGTCAGCGAGCGCTCATCCAAATATATTTACTACATTGTTGAAGAATTAGATCGCCGTAACCTACCCCTCGAGCTGGCTTTGCTGCCCATCGTTGAAAGCGCCTTTGATCCATTTGCGTACTCCCATGGTCGCGCTTCCGGTATGTGGCAAGTGATACCCGGTACCGGCAAAATGCTTGGCTTAAAGCAAAATTGGTGGTATGACGGACGCCGCGACATCATCGCCTCGACCAATGCCGCACTAGACTACCTTGAGCAGTTGAACAAGCGCATGGATGGCGATTGGTTGCTGGCACTGGCGGCGTACAACAGCGGTGCCGGTAACGTCAACAAAGCCATTCGTAAAAACAAGAAAAAAGGCTTGCCTACAGACTATTGGTCGCTTGATCTTCCCAAGGAAACCGAA
>JBNKFP010000049.1:0-14264 GCA_050289365.1 Cellvibrionaceae bacterium
GAAGACCGCTGCGTCAAATGGAGCAATTTGTTAGAAACCTTTCTTCATGATATTTCGAATCCGCGCCTTTACCGATGGAGCCTCATCACGCATGGCCATCTCGAAATATTGTTTAGTCTCATTTATGTACTTTGAATGCTGCCTACTTAACTCATAAAACCCGTTATATGACCAAGCGCGTACGAATTTATTTTGATCAGTAAGAGTGAGCCTCAAGAATTTATATACATTACTACTCTCAGCATCGGCAATTGACATAAAGGGAATGCTTTGAAGTACGTGTAACTTGGCCTCCCAGTGCTCCAATTGTTCGAGTGAACCATATATTTTTGCAATCTGGGAGTTTTCCAACTTATTTCCTGCCTCAAGCCATGCCTTTAACAACCAAGTGGCTCCTTTTTCACAAGCTTCCGAAAATGAAAGAGCAATAATTTTGTCAGAAAAATTACTCTCTGCATGGTGAGCATCATATATCGCCTTAATGTCATCAGCTGACTTTTCGTTCCACGATGCAATTTCTTGTTCAATATCCATAGGTTTACCAGAAGTTCTAACGCCCGCAACAGCGGAATATTTGTAGTGGATTGTTTTGCGGTAGCGTAGCGTAAACCGCAAAACAAGGAACGGAAAATATTTCCGACTGCTTGCGATTGTTATGCACTTGCACTTACAAATAGATTAATGCTTTTAACACCCACAATTGATGATTCATTTGACCATAGGTCAAGTTCACTGCAAATATTGCCATGCAGCAGCCAGCCCCTACCAATTTGTTGTGCGGACTCCAAAGCCTCAAGTACTACCTCCGCCCACGAGGTTGCATTTGATGGGGCAAAAAATGAACTGACAAAACCGCCCTTGTGATATGGCTCAATTTTCAGTTCACCTGCAGAAACCGATAATTTTTCTATAGCTAAAGATACAATCCATTCCGCTTTTTCGTGCGAACCAGCATCCGTAAAAAGTTTCCAGTGCATTTCAGCTCTCATCATGCATAACGCAGAGTGCAGCCGCATTTTTGGAGGAGCCCTTTTGTGCTATTCAAGCACAAAAGAAGCGACGGAAAAAATGTCGGCTGACACGTATTGTTATGAGCAGTTTTTGCAGTAAATACACTCATCATAATATACGCCATTTTTAAATATACCCTTAGTAATAGTCCCCTCTAGCTTAAAGCCATTTTTTATAAGGACTTTCTTTGATCCCTCGTTTGAAGAGAAAACCGGTGCATATAGTTGAACTATATCTGTTGTATTGAAGACAAACGTACACATAATTTCTATTGCACTCGTTGCAATACCTTTCCCCCAAAATGGTTGTCCAAGCCAATATCCGATTTCTCCACGATGTGATTTCTCGAGAATATCTCTACGCACGCCGATAATTCCAATAAAATCATCATAAAAGGTTATCGCACGTACAATTTCAGCCTTTGACCCTTCATTTATCCACCAAAGAGCGTCTTTCTCTGTATACGGAGTTGGAATACGAGATGACAAAAAGCGCACAACATCTTGATTGTTCAGGTGCACAATCAGCTGGTCTTTGTCGTCTTCAGTTAGTTCACGTAGTTCGATCATGTGGACTCATAACGCCGCCAACACAGGCCGAGCGACAGCGAGGTCCAGCCCAATGCGTTTTTTGCATTGGGCGATTGTGCTTGGCCTTGTTATGTAATTTACCTTTAAGCGCATTCATATTCACAAATTTCAGTTGCTGCTAAGCAATTTTGACATTTACCGTGTAAGCTGAACCAAGTAAAAAGATCTTTTTCCCTACCATGAGCTTCCGGAAAGTCATCTTCAAATAAATCGCCTGTATACTCAAACCTAGCTAGCAATTCGAATATATCTAAATTACAAGATGGGCATACAAATATTGTAGGTCGACCCTCTCCTCGAGCGCTATAACATCCATGATCTAGCTCCGCGTCATATCCATGATACTTTATGTCAAATAAATCATTTTCAGTTTTGCAATCCAAACATTTTGTGGATAGAGGGCCTACAAAAAATGATTCTCCATTATCTGGGTTTTTCCACCAATAACCCAGAACGGATAAGCTACTGCTACCACATTGGCATGCTAGTTGGAAAAAGGGATTCATTTCCTCCCCATGGCCATCATATTCAATATTGTCTATTTCAACGCTCTTAACGTTAAAGTTATCTAGACAGCGAGGAGGATTATTCTTGAAATATTCTAGTTGATTTTCCATATTCTGATATTCACATAACGCCTGGCTATGGCGACGGAGTGTAGTTGGTCTTTATTTGTGTTAACAAACACAAATAAAGACCAACGGAACGGAGTTCGCACATGAGCCATTTGTTATAACCTACCACTACCTATGGCATTTTTTACGTTTTCTAAATAAATTATTGCCTCTTTTCGTAGTTTATTAAAAAGCTCGGGGTCATCTTTTCTAATCTTTTCGTACATCTGAGGATCAGCCATCTGTAGATAACTCCAATACTCTTCAAGCGACATTAATTTGTAGTCTAATTCTGAGTTGTTCAAATAATATTCTGTTATTGGTGCCATCATTCTGTTAGTTGAATCATCCCAATTTGTACTGACGCTTAATTGGCTGATCCATGACCCGCTATATCTTCCATAGACCTGGACTGCCGATGCAAGCTGGCTTCGCATTCCATCTTCCAGTTCACCGAGCGAATTTTCGGAACTACATAATTTTCCATCTAACTTTTCAAGTCTTGATAGCGTGCCAGACGTGTAATAGGCTGTAGCGTTGGCCCACATTTTTTCCGTACCGATTTTAAATCCAGCAATCCCTGAGAATATCCCAACTAAAATTAAGCAAGATGAATATAAGGTGTACTTTTTCATATTAAGTTATAACAGTTTATTCAATGGAATACCGAACTCTAACACACCAAATCAGAACTGAGTAAATTTACTTCAACCCCCGTAGTTACTGGGCTGCAGACCGAACGAACGGCCACAAAACGACAGACTAGGTAGTTATAACGGAATCTTATATCAGGCCAACATTATTCTATTGCCGCTTAATCCGCCAGCAAATACTAATTTCTGCGCCACCATTCCACTTTAGTCCAGATCCACTCCACCTTTTTCCAATACCTTTCTACCTTTTCCCGGTAATAACCAATAATGATATCGTCTGCTAGCATCCACTAACAATCCTGGCGCCGGGGAAAGGTGGAATAAAACATGGTTTTCCACTTTTCTACGGAAAAACGTTGCTTTAGACAGCACTTCTTTTGCGACTTAAAAGGGCTTATTCTCTTTTGGCATATCACTTGCCGCCGCCTTCTGCGTATTTGAACTTATCCTTTTTGGCTTCTTGCCTTAGCTAACTCTATCCAATAGGTCCACACCACATAATTGAAAGCCTGGGACAGGCACTCAACTATTACGAGAATGCCGCAGGGATCTGCGCGCCTTGGAGCAGGTCGATTGCCTTGTATTCGAACTTATTTGTAATGATGCATTGCAGAGAATCAAAGCTTATTGGGGAAAAATATTGCATTTGGTAAAGGTTTTATTTTCTGGCACGTCTTTCCAAAACGATTTTTATTTTGGTTTTATGATTGGAAATGGTTTTTGATTCGCAGGAGCATTGGTGGACAGACCTGTTTTCTAGCGGCGGTTCAAGATTTTGACATTGGACCGCGTGGAAGGAGGCGCCTAGCGGCTCGGCAACTGCTCCTGCGTTGCTCTACTCTCCAACATCCTTGTTGGGATTACCCACCAACGAACTTCAACCGATTTACGAGCTTGCGTAGGCCGTGTAAGCCGCGAGGCGCCTCACGGCGTAACAATGCCAAAATCCCCATCTATCCTAAATTAAAAACGTGTTTTATCTAGCTTTAATTTTTAACAAACTATGGAGAGTATTTAAGCTTGGTTTTGTCGGAAGGCGGCTATCGCCTTTTCCTACAATATTATTTGAATCCTATTTTATGCAGTTTCCGCCAAGTCACCTTTTTCCTCGAGCCAGCCCTTGCGATCGGAGGCGCGTTTTTTGGCAAGTAGCATGTCCAGCATTTGATGGGTGTCATCGCCGACCTCCATGGTCAGTTGCACCAGACGACGGGTGTCTGCGGCCATGGTGGTTTCGCGCAACTGTAATGGGTTCATCTCACCCAAACCTTTAAAGCGCTGAACGTTGGGTTTGCCTTTTTTCTTTTCGGCGGTGATGCGGTCGAGAATGCCCTGCTTTTCACTTTCATCCAACGCGTAATACACGTCTTGACCGATATCGATGCGGAACAAAGGTGGCATGGCGACAAAGACGTGACCGGCTTTGACCAAAGTCGGGAAATGACGAACAAACAGCGCACACAACAAGGTGGCAATATGTAATCCATCGGAATCCGCATCGGCCAAAATACAGATTTTGCCGTAGCGCAATTTACTCAGGTCGTCACTACCCGGGTCAATGCCGAGAGCCACAGAAATATCGTGTACTTCCTGGGAAGCCAAGACTTCACTGCTGTCCACTTCCCAAGTGTTAAGGATTTTTCCGCGCAGGGGCATGATCGCTTGAGTTTCGCGGTCGCGGGCCTGCTTTGCAGAACCACCAGCGGAGTCACCTTCCACTAAAAACAACTCGCCGCGTGAGGGATCTGCGGTTGAGCAGTCAGCTAATTTGCCTGGCAATGCCGGCCCTTGCGTAATTTTTTTGCGGGCGACTTTTTTACTGGAACGCACACGTTTTTGCGCATTCAAAATAAAATATTCAGCGAGACGATCGCCGTCTTCTGTGTGTTGGTTGAGCCATAAACTCAGCGCATCCTTTGCTACACCGGAGACAAAAGCGGCCGCTTCCCGCGAAGACAAACGCTCTTTGGTCTGCCCTGAAAATTGTGGGTCTTCTAGCTTAAAAGATAAAACAAAACAGCAATTAATCCAGACATCATCGGGCGCCAGTTTTACCCCACGCGGAATTAAATTGCGCATTTCACAATAGTCGCGCATGGCATCCAATAACCCTGTGCGCAGGCCATTTACGTGAGTTCCCCCCTGGGCGGTAGGAATCAAATTGACGTAACTCTCTTGTACCACTTCGCCGCCTTCGGGCAACCACTGCACCGCCCAATCCACGGCTTCATGGCTGGAACTGAAATTGCCGACAAAAGGCTCCAGAGGCAAACATTCCCATCCCTGGGTGGTACTGGTTAAATAGTCGCGGAGGCCATCTTCGTAGTACCACTCATCAGTATCGCCACTTTGCTCATCTTTAAAAGTGACTTTTAAACCTGGGCACAATACCGCCTTTGCCCGTAAAACATGGCGCAGCCGTGAAATCGAAAATTTGTTGGAATCAAAATATTTGGGATCCGGTAAAAATCGAACACTGGTTCCGGTATTGCGTTTACCGCAGGAATCAATAACGTGTAAGTCCAGGGCTTTATCGCCATTTTGGAAACCCATACGATAGACTTGGCCATCGCGACGAATGGTGACTTCCAACACTTTGGACAGTGCGTTTACAACTGATACACCGACACCGTGCAAGCCGCCAGAAAATTGATAGTTTTTATTGGAAAACTTGCCGCCGGCGTGCAGCGTCGAAAGAATCACTTCCACCCCTGGTTTGCCCTGCTCTGGGTGAATGTCCACTGGCATACCGCGGCCGTCGTCGGTCACCGTCACAGATTGATCTTTGTGCAGAATCACGTCGACCGTTTTGGCATGCCCGGCAAGGGCTTCGTCGACACTGTTATCGATAATTTCTTGGGCTAGGTGATTGGGGCGCGTGGTATCCGTATACATACCTGGGCGCTTTTTAACCGGATCCAAGCCGGTGAGAACTTCAATATCTTCTGCTGAATAATTGGCCATAATTCCCGCTAAATAAGTTGAGTTCGAAGGTGGGGTGCCATTCTGACAGTTTCGGTTTTAACAGACAACGCTAGGGTTCGGCGAGCAAGGGGACGAATGCTGGTTTTTGCAGATTGATTGACTAGGTGTGTTCGCACCGACAAAAGCCCGTGCAGGGAGGGGCTAAGCCACCGGAATCAATAGGAAAAATCTTGCTGTAGGGTCCGCGTCAAATCCAAAAATTCTACGATTTCAGAGAGCCAACTTTCGTAGCCCTCAAAAGCGTGAGTGCCGCCGGATTCCACTGTTTGGCGGCAACCTTGATAGCGCTCTACCGCCTGACGATAGTCCAGTACGGTGTCACCAGTCTGCACCATCAGCCAGTAGAGGTCAGAGTTTTTAATCTGCGGTTGGTCACAGGCTTCCATGACCGCTATGTCAGATTTCTGCAGCACACTGATCTCACCTGAGTGGTAATTCTTCAGGGGCTTACCGACAAGATCGCCAAAGCGCTTATGTGGGCTGATGGCCGGATTTACCAGCACAGAAGGGAAGCCTTTGCGCTCGGTAATATAAGTGGCCCAAAAACCACCGAGTGAACTGCCAATCATCACCACATCCCGCTTCATATTGGGCTGGGTCAACAGACGGTCGAGTAGTTTTTTGGTTTGGCTGGGTGCCGCCGGTAAATTGGGGCACAAAAAATCCCAATGAGGACAGTGTTCTGTTATCCATTGTTGGGTTACTTGCGCCTTGGCAGAAGCCGAGGAACTTAAAAATCCGTGCAAGTAGAGCAGTGTGGGCATGGCATATGTCTTCATCAAGCGCTCGCTTTAACATCAGAGCACGTAAAACTCAGGCGCCCAAATGAGCGCGTTTAATGAAGTTTAGTAGCCAGAAGATGCGTAGTCTATGCTGTAGGAGCGTTCACTTACTCGACACACTTCAGTTGAGTAGACGCCATTGGGCATTAATTCATAGATTCTAAAGCCGGGCATCGCGTTATCTACCATGAAATCGTCACTTTGAGGCTTGAATTGGACGCAGGTTGAAGGCGTGGCAATCAAATCCACACCATTACGTACGGTATGAAATTCCTGATGAACGTGGCCCCAAGAAATCGCTTTCACATTGTTGAAACGGTCAGTGATAGCAAAAAAAGCCTTGGCGTTACGCACTATGTACTGGTCGATCCAAGCGCTGCCAACGGGCACAATCTGATGGTGCATAAAGATCATGGTCGGCAAATTCGGCTCAGCCTCAAGCAACGCTTCCAGGCGATCCAACTCGGATTGAGGCAACTCACCGCGTTCCTCAAAAGGTACCCTAGAGCTCAACAGAATTAATTGCCAATCACCTATGCGCACATAGTCGGTCATAGGTGCCGATGAAACGATGGTTTTCATACCCGCTGGATCATCGTGATTACCATCCAGCCAAGCTAAAGGGGTGTTGGGAATAGCTTGGCGAACAGTGCGAATAAAACGGTCATAGGAACCGGCAGTGCCATCGTTGGATATATCCCCACTGGACAACACCAAATCAAAGCGGCCGTCTTCTTTAGCCCGACTGAGAACATCTGCCAAACTGTCAGCCGTACGCAAACCGAGCAGAGTTTCATCCTCGTCTTGACCTAAATGGCTGTCTGTTACCTGTAAAATTCGAATGGGTTTACCGTTCAAGCGCGTCATTCTCCAATACCACTCCACTTTGTGCCGCGTTAATCTACTTCGCTCTTTTGTCAGCAATAGGAGTAAGTTTGATCCTTAAATTTTTTTTGGCCAGGGCCTATTTTTTGTTTATGCGAATCGACTCACAAACAGGGCTGTGGGCAATTCCCAATTTACGGCAATGTACTAAGAACTCCCCCAGGAAGCGGTTCAATGCCAGTTTTTCGTCGCGCTGATACATCTGCCGATTGGGGTAGGAATAAACCGGCAACCAGTGCCGATGACGGTTCCAACCAATCACTTCGGCCATTTCTACATCGTGATACAACCTAACTCGCAACACAGGTGCCTCTATGTAACTGCGTTGCGCTAATTCTTGTACTAATTCCAGGGTGGTGGTGTAAGGGGCAGATTCGTGCACAGTCAAACGCACCCGTGTATGTTGACCTGCATCCAAACTGAACTGCCACAGGGTTTCGCCGTTGCGACATCCCGGTGCCAACGCCATGCACAAGTGATAGTTTATTTCACATTGCGAATGGTGCAAACGCAAATTTACCGGCTTTGCCCGTCCTATAGGGTCCTCTGCCGCCCGACTTAACATTGAAATAGACTCATGCCGTACTTCTCACCTCCACGACCTAAACTCAGTGCGCAATTGCGAACGATTCAATTGAATCCATTGCAAGGCGATTAGGGTTGAACCATTGTTCGCCCTACTTTGAAGCATAGCATCGAACACTTCCTCAGCCGGGTAAACGTGAAAACGAATATCTTCCCCCTCTTCCGGCAGACCGTAGAGCCCCCCTGCACCGGTTAAATCGGTCAGTGCGCAGTACACATGGGTGTACTCGTTACAACTGCCAGGGGTCGCATAAAAAGCAGTGATATAGCGCAACTCGGCTTGGTCAATACCCGCTTCTTCTTGCAGCTCTCGTCTGATCAACTGTTCTGGTGATTCACCGGCTTCAACCATACCAGCGACGCCCTCCAAAGACCAGGGGCCGAATTCACTTTCTAACATGCCAACCCTGATTTGCTCTACCATTCCGAGCAAATCGTTAACAGGATCATAAACTATGGCAGCGGCGGCAATATTTTTGTCGAACAGTTCGCGATTGAGAAGATTGCTCCAGCCACCGTTGAAAAGGCGGTGCTTCAGACGCAGCTGCAGCATCCGAAAAAAACCACTGTACACCACATCAGTGGCGATTATCTGTACATCATCCTGACCAAACTGTGATTTTTTCAGCGACATTCTGCGCCCCTTAAACC
This sequence comes from Cellvibrionaceae bacterium, assembly GCA_050289365.1. GTDB lineage: Bacteria > Pseudomonadota > Gammaproteobacteria > Pseudomonadales > Cellvibrionaceae > JBNKFP01. The sequence goes on from JBNKFP010000049.1 coordinate 8,757, forward strand.
TTGTGGTATATCTCACTGCCGGAAGCGCGAAACTCCTGCGCCTTAGCTTCCATCTCCGCCTGCACGTCAACCATTTTCACCACCGCCAAGTCTGCAGCAAGTTCTGTACCTTGCGCAGCGGCATATTCACGTACCTCTTGGGTAATTTTCATGGAACAGAACTTGGGGCCACACATAGAGCAGAAATGAGCCACTTTGGCAGAATCTTTGGGTAGGGTTTCGTCGTGATACGAACGCGCCGTATCCGGATCAAGCCCCAAGTTAAACTGATCATCCCAGCGGAATTCAAAGCGCGCTTTCGACAAGGCATTATCACGCAACTGCGCGCCCGGATGACCCTTGGCCAAGTCAGCGGCGTGGGCGGCGATTTTATAGGTGATGATGCCCTCTTTTACGTCGTCCTTATTGGGCAGCCCCAAATGCTCTTTGGGTGTGACATAACACAGCATGGCACAGCCGTACCAACCGATCATCGCGGCACCTATGCCAGAGGTAATGTGGTCGTAGCCGGGAGCAATATCGGTCGTCAATGGACCAAGGGTATAAAACGGGGCCTCTTTACAGACTTCTAACTGCTTATCCATATTTTCTTTGATCATGTGCATGGGCACATGGCCAGGGCCTTCAATCATGGTTTGCACATCGTGCTTCCAGGCGATTTGGGTCAACTCACCAAGAGTTTCCAATTCGCCAAACTGAGCTTCATCATTGGCATCGGCAACCGAGCCCGGACGCAGGCCATCGCCCAGGGAAAAACTGACATCGTAGGCTTTCATAATTGCGCAGATGTCTTCGAAGTGGGTATATAAAAAGTTTTCTTTGTGGTGAGCCAGGCACCACTTCGCCATAATCGAACCGCCGCGAGATACGATGCCAGTTACCCGCTTAGCCGTCAGCGGCACATAGCGCAACAGCACGCCCGCATGAATGGTGAAATAGTCCACGCCCTGCTCGGCCTGCTCAATCAGCGTATCGCGGAAGATTTCCCAGGTGAGATTTTCGGCAATGCCATCGACCTTTTCCAGTGCTTGGTATATCGGCACTGTCCCTATAGGCACATGGGAGTTGCGAATAATCCACTCGCGAGTTTCATGAATATTTTTGCCGGTGGACAAATCCATGATGGTATCCGCTCCCCAGCGAGTCCCCCACGTTAACTTGGCGACTTCTTCTTCGATGGAGGACCCCAACGCACTGTTGCCAATATTGCCGTTGATTTTAACCAAGAAGTTACGGCCAATAATCATTGGCTCCAATTCCACGTGGTTAATGTTGGCGGGAATAATGGCGCGCCCCAAAGCGACTTCTTGACGCACAAATTCTGGCGTAATTTCTTTGGGGATATTCGCACCAAAACTCATTCCAGGGTGCTGCTGATGCAATACCCCCTGCTCTTTGGCTTGCTGCAAACTCATATTTTCGCGGATGGCGATGTATTCCATCTCCGGCGTGATAATGCCTTTGCGCGCGTAATGCATTTGGCTCACATTGGCGCCCGCAACGGCCCGACGTGGGGTGCGCTGATGAGCGAAACGCAAGTTGGTTAATTTGGGATCGCTCTGCCGAGCCTTGGTAAACAACGACGAGCTGTCTTGCAAAAACTCAGTGTCTTCGCGAGCGGTAATCCATTCGCTGCGAACATCGGGTAACCCCAGGCGCACATCGATCGCCGCGTCTGGATCGGTATAGGGACCGGAGGTATCGTAGACCCGTACCGGTTGGTTCTGCTCACCGCCAAAGTCGGTGGGGGTATCGTCCAACTGGATTTCTCGCATGGGCACACGAATATTGGCGCTCGATCCCGCCACGTGGATTTTGCGTGAATTAGGGAAGGGCTGAACGGACGATTCGTCTACCTTTGCCTCGCTGCTATTAAAGTTATGGTCAGCAATGTGTGTCATAGGAATTTCACTCACAGTTAAGTTGGATTACCAATACTGGTAAAAATGGTGTACGGGGCCCTTATCAGCCATCAACTGCAAACGCTCTGCATGTTGGATCGCCCCTTGAATAAAACTTTTACTGGCAGCAACTGCCTGGGGTAGAGTCAATCCCTGAGCCAATCCCGCCGCTATGGCACTGGCCATGGTACAACCGCTGCCATGGGTGTTTTTTTTAGAAAGCCAAGGCGCACTGTATGGGAATTCTTGGTCCTGGGTAATCAAAAAGTCGGTTGCCAAGCGCCAATCACTGTGCCCACCTTTGAGCAACACGGCCTGTGCTCCTAGCTCCAACAATTGGTGCCCCTGGGCCAAAGCAATGGACTCATCTTTGGCGACAGACTGGCCCAACAAAGCCGCGGCCTCCACTAAATTGGGGGTAAGTAAGGTGGTCAGTGGCAAGATCTGCTCCCGGTAGAGTTTTGTCACTTGCTCTCCACCACAGAGAACACCTCCCGCACTGGCGATTAAGACCGGGTCGACGACCACCGGAAGCTTAACCTTATCAAGCAAACGCGCCACCACCAGTAACAATTCAGCACTGCCCAGCATACCCACCTTAATGGCTTTGATTGGCAAACTCTCCAATACTGATTGGATCTGCTGTTCAAGCTGCTCGGGACTCACCGGATAGCTTTTGACCTGCCCCACACCCTGAACCGTTATGGCCGTTATGGCCGTCGCCACGTAGACGCCGAATGCGGCCCCGGTTTTGATATCCGCTTGAATACCCGCACCGCCGGTATTATCGCTACCCGCAATAGAGAGTACGACCGCAGTGGACGCGGTTTTAGACGCATCAGCATTATTGAACACAGGCACTATACCTAATGAATTTATCGACAGTTTGGGTACAGAGGCAGGCAATACGAGGGGCGCCAAGCGCCGGTGATAATCTCGTTTCCTACGCCGGTACTAACCGGATCAGGTCCGCGGGTTTGTCTCAGCCTGCGCACACCAATTGCTGCGCCCATGCACCCCGACAAGATTGCGTCACAGTCTACCGAAGCACGGACTAATTTACGAGGTTTTCAGTCGGGCCAAGCACGCCTATAATGGACAGAGTTAACAAAACCTCTGTGCAATTGAACACTTTTCAACCTCCCGGCTGACTATGACCATAGCGAACAATCCCTATGCCTCTCTGTACGCGCAATCTTCTTTGCCCGCCAGCACTCTTGTTCGCCGCCCATTGCCACTGGAAAATCAAAACCAACCGCCAGAGATAACAACACGAACGACGCCAGTAAAAACAAAAAGTGAAGTGCATTCACCGATTGTTGAGCAGGTACAGCAAGCACAACTGCGCGCAGATCAATATTTAGCGGCGGCCCGCGAACTAAAGTCCACACAAATTGATCCAAAGCTCGGCCACGCCAGTAAAACCTTTTTGGAAATCGCCCACTACGAAACGGAACAACCGCTGGTGGACATCTACGTATAGTCCAATTTTTGGCTTATTACGTTTGTCACATGCAATATTCACTGAGTGCGTTTACACTGCAGACTATTCTGCTTGGTAACTACAGATTATTAGCACATACAAGGACCATTATGAAAAAGCGTCTTACCCTTGCCCTTCAATCCATAATAATGGCTTCAGCCGCGTGCAGCTATTCAGTTTCAGCGGAGACGCTGCAAGAAATTTACGTACAGGCCCGCCAGAACAACCATGCATTCCAAGCCGCAAAAGCCAACTTGGCCGCAGGCGAAGAGAGTAAGAGCATTGGTCGCTCTGCGTTACTCCCGCAAATTAGTGGCTCGGCATCCTGGTCGGAAGCGGATAGCAAAAACAACTTAACCGATACTGACACCGACGTCCGCAATCAAAGCTATTCTATTTCTCTGCGCCAAAACCTGATTAAATTTGACGCTTGGTACCAATATCAGGGCGCAAAAATCCAGTCCAGCCTGGCCGCCGCAGAATTTGTTAAAGAAGAGCAGGATTTGATTTTACGAACTGCAAACGCGTATTTTGACGCGCTAAAAGCGGTGGATACATTTTCCACCGCCAAGGCTGAAGAAGAAGCCCTAGCCCATCGCCTTGAGCAAACCAAACAGCGCTTTGAAGTGGGATTAACGGCGATTACCGAAGTTCATGAAGCGCAAGCCGTTTACGATTCGGCAACGGCCAGCCGCCTTGAAGCTGAGGGGCGGGTCGGCATCGCTTTTGAAGCTTTGGAAGTCCTCACCGGACAACCCTATTTAAAAATTGCCCCCTTAAAAACCAGTTTCCCAGTACTGCCACCAGAACCCAAGGCGCGGAGCTCATGGGAAGAGTGGGCCCTGGCCAACAATATCGATTTAAAAATCGCCGAACACCGCCGCTCCATCGCAGATGAATCTGCGAAAGCAGCCAAAAGCCAACACTTGCCCAGCCTGACAGGCTCCATTTCATACGGCAATAATCGCCGCGATGTGTACCAGAATCCGTATTTGGATTCAGACGGAGACGAATTCGTCATCGGCTTGAATCTGAATGTGCCCATTTACAGCGGCGGCGGAACGTCAGCCAGTCGTCGACAAGCTGTTAGCCAAGCCCTAAGCGCGAAAGAATTGTACCTGCAAGCCCAGCGCAGCGTAGTGCAAAGTACCCGCGCAACGCATTTAAGTGTGTTGACCACGGTCGCCACGGTAAAAGCGCGCAAGCAGGCCATCACCTCCAGTCGCAGTGCATTGGAAGCGACGCAAGCAGGTTATGACGTGGGTACACGGGATTTAGTCGATGTCCTCAATGCCCAGCGCAATCTGTATGTGGCTCAGCGCAATTATTTTGACGCCCTGTACAGCTACGTCATAGCCACCTTGCAGTTGAAGCAAGCGGCCGGCGTTTTGAGTGAGCAGGATGTTGCTGATTTGGACTCCTGGCTCGACCTCGGTCGCACCGTCGACTACGTTCATTAAACATTTGCACCGCAACCATCTCACATAGGTATGAGGTGGTTGCGGAATTCTTCCAATGCTGTGACCCCGACCTCGCCCGAGGCGTTGCCACCATGACTGAAACGCTCGCAACTTTATTCCACTCTGAACTGACGCCGCTACCACAAGCTCGCCTTGATCGCCTGCGCGAGAAATTTTTCAGCAATGCCAGCCCCGAACTTCTGGCCAATATAGAACAACACCTGAACGGTACCGCGCTGACTTACTTTCAACAGATTCTCGCCACCAGTGAATTCGCGGCCAATAATCTGTGTGAACACCCACAGTGGCTATTGGCGCTGATATCCGATGAAGCCTTTCAAAAAGCCTGGGGCAACACCGAATACGCTCAATGGTTCAGCATGGACAATACCCTTGCAGAAGCGGACTGCAACCGGTTTTTACGGCAACAGCGCAAATGCGCCATGACCCGAATCATCTGGCGAGACTTCAACCGAATCAGTTCAACCATGGAGACCACCGGCGAACTGACCCTGATGGCCGAAGCGGCCCTGCAAACTACCCTGGAATACCATTACCGGCTTTGCGGCGAGCAATTTGGGGTACCCAAAGATCCGAGTGGTGCCGATCAACCTCTGATCATTATCGGTATGGGTAAGCTCGGCGGCTGGGAATTAAATTTGTC
>JBNKFP010000050.1:0-14170 GCA_050289365.1 Cellvibrionaceae bacterium
AAGCCACGGCGAATGATATTGTGAAAGTTTGTCCGCTCAATAATTTGTCGCAAGAAATGGCTGGTTTGGATGAGGGATTTATGCTGCGCTTGAGCGCGATATCGTGCGACCGGATGTGAAGCCCTTACGATTGCAGCTTATTTGATCAGCAGTCTGCAGGGGATTTTGGGCGCTGCCAAGTGTTTGCAGTCGCGGACTATGTTGGAAGACTTGCTGGAGGCGCTGTGCGATTATGTTCAGTTTTTACAGGTTGTACGATAAAGGAGAAAAGCAATGGCTAAATGGCAGGTGAGCTTGGCGGGACAGTGTACCAGCGCGATAGAGTTGTCTTTTTTGCTTAAGTCTAATGCCCAGCCTGAGTGCCGCGGATTCCGAATGGCGCAGTGATCTGGGGGGCGTTGCTTCACAGAGGAATCAGACAGCCAAAGTTCGCCCAGCTTTCATCCTGAGTGGTATTGGCAGGCGGCGCAATCCAATCAACTGGTGTCATTGGAAATATTTGCCCGATACGACGATCTGGATGACCAGCGCAGCCATGCAGATTTGCGCGTGTTTGATCAGTTTGACAGTGGTTCCAACAATGCCTTTCTAAATCGCCAGGATCATGTCGCCTTAAGCGTCGAATACCATTTTTAATACAAAAAAACATTGTGCATCCGATTCTATCGGGACAGTCGCAGAACTTTAAATTGATGGTTATTGGCTAATTGTTCTATGTGAGAGAAAAATTTTTGCGCTTTTTTCTCTATACCAATAAAACTGTTGACGACAAAAAAAGCACTGCCCGTGGCGCCCAGTCGTGCCTGTGCATTGCGTAAGAATTGACTGGTTAAATCGCCTTGCACATCAAACCCTTTGTGGAAAGGAGGGTTGCAAAGGATTACCTCGAACTTTTCGGTTATGCCTTCTGCGCAATCCGCTGCAATCACCCGCAGTGGGAATTGCGCTTGTTCGGCGGTATATTGACAAGCTGCAATGGCCGCAGCGTTATTGTCGGTTGCCACCCGCAATTTGAAATCCAAATCAGCAAGGGCAAAACTCAAATAGCCATAACCGCACCCCAAATCCAATAGGCTGTTAAATTGATTCGGTTGCCGGTCACGGCAATATTGGCGAAATTGTTCAATGAGTAGGGCGCTTCCCTGGTCAATCTTATTCCAGCCAAAAATGCCCGGTTTACTGTAGATAGGGAAGCCACAAACTTCCATTATTGGGATCAATTCATGGTATTCGGAGGCCAAAGCTGAGCTGGCTGGTATGGGGTTCTTGAATTCGCACAAATAGCTTAAGCCGATTTTTTGGGGTTTACCGCCCAGTTCAAAAGCATCTTGAAATCGCTTGCAGTAGGTTTTTATCCCATCGTTTTTTTCCCCGCAAATCAGCAGAGTACCATTGGGTTGTAAGTGAAGAATGGCTTGCTGAAGCAGATGTAAATTCACCTGTTTCTCTTTGCAGATGCGCAGGGCGATAATATCAAATTGGCGCTCGGGAAAAATCCAGTCGTTAAATTGTGCTTCGAGACCGGCTTTGCTTGCCGCCGTGGCCAAATCGCAACGGTTGCTGAGCACGACAGTGTCAGGCTTAATGGATTTTAATCGATGTAATAAATCATTGTGGTGCTCGTCTGCCAGCCACAATAATCGCCCCGAATGGTTTTGGCAGGCGTCCATTAATATCGAGATGGTCGGGTCGCTCATAGCTGTGCTCATGTTGAGATGCTATCAATTTCAGCTTGCGTGAGCGGGCGAAATTCACCGGGCCGCAAATCACTGTCCAGGACAATGCCTCCTATGCTGTACCTATGCAATTGCACAACTTTATTGCCAACCGCAGCAAACATGCGTTTTACCTGATGGTATTTGCCTTCTTGAATGCTGATGTCCACATGGTGTGTGTCCAGCACCTGGATAGTACACGGCAGGGTGGGTTGCTTTTCGCCGCGCAGTAAAACACCATGTTTCAGTGCTTCAATCTGCTCTGCGCTAATAGGATCAGCAAGTTCAGTTCGGTAAGTTTTGCGGCATTGGCTGCGTGGCGAGGTAACGCGGTGGTTCCATTGACCATCCGTGGTCAATAATAGTAAGCCGGTAGTGTCTAGGTCTAGGCGACCAACGATTTGCAGCGGGTCGGTCGGGTGCTGCGCCCGCTGATCCCCTTGGACCAAATCGATCACTATAGGGTGCATGCCGTCTTCCGTTGCGCATACGTAGCCTGCGGGTTTATGCATCATCAAGTACAGTGGCTGTGGTAGCCGAACAGTTTCTCCTGACACCGTCACCACTTGCTCGGCAGTAATATTCAATTGCGGTGACTGCGCTACTTCCCCAGCTAAAGTCACTTCCCCCGCCTTAATCAGTTTGTGGGTCTGAGCGCGGCTGAGTCCGGTGGCATTGCTGATAAAGCGGTCTAGCCTCATTTTGCCAATATGCTTTTTTCGCCGGCATCGACCGTTTGGTAAATCAAGGTATTGATGGTCATAGGGCCGACGCCACCGGGAACGGGTGTTATGGCTGAAGCGCGCTCGGCCAGTGGACCGAGTTCGATATCGCCGACTCCACCTGGGTGGTACCCGGCATCCACGACGACGGCGCCATCTTTGATCCATTCAGCCTTGATAAACTCTGGCTTGCCGACGGCGCCAATCACTATATCGGCCTGGCGAATATGCTGCTCGAGATTGTGCGTGCGGGAGTGACAAATAGTGACGGTTGCGTTCTGGTTGAGCAGCATCAATGCCATAGGTTTGCCAAGGATAGGGCTGCGGCCAACCACCACGGCATGTTTGCCGCTCATGGGGATCTGGTAGGCTTCAAGCAGTCGCATGATGCCTTTGGGAGTGGCGCAGCCGTAGGCTTCTTCGCCCATGGACATACGGCCAAAACCCAAACAGGTTACGCCGTCGACGTCTTTATTCAGCGCAATTGCGTCAAAGCAAGCTCGCTCGTCAATTTGTGCAGGAACGGGATGTTGCAAGAGGATGCCGTGTACATCTGGGTTGTTGTTGAGTTCCTCTATCTTGGTCAAGAGTTGCTCGGTTGTGGTGGCTTCAGACATTTCAACTTTTAACGAGGCCATTCCAATCCGTTCACAGGCATTGCCTTTCATCTTGACATAGGTGGCTGACGCAGGGTCGCTGCCCACCAAGATCGTTGCGAGAATCGGTGTGGCGCCACCTTTGGCTTGTATGGCCGCTACGCGTTCGCGCAGTTCAGCTTCGGTTTTTTGAGCGAGTGCTTTGCCGTCGAGAATTAAAGCGGTCATGGGTGATTTCCTGTGAGCAAATTGTCATGAATAAAGGCGGGCATTTTCCCACAGCTTGCTTGGATCGCCAATGATTTAAAAGGGGGATCAGAAATTCTTATGGCGCAGACGGCAATCGCTGGGCTAAGCTAAAAAAAGTCGATATATGCGTTGACGTGTGCAGTTGCCGTGGGTATCATGCGCACCTCTCGAATTGAGGGGGAGCCACTGGTTCCTAGGCATTGCTGGTATAGGGTGTTGATCAGTCGGAGTGTAGCGCAGCCTGGTAGCGCGTCTGCTTTGGGAGCAGAATGTCGGGGGTTCGAATCCCTCCACTCCGACCATTCCTTGATATCGAAGTCGCAATGTTGATTATGCCGATTCGGCATAGATACCTGCACCAAAAGGCGTCTGCCTTTATGCGAAAAGCTAAGCCAAGCGCCCGTAGCTCAGTTGGATAGAGCAACGGCCTTCTAAGCCGTGGGTCGCAGGTTCGAATCCTGCCGGGCGCGCCACGTTTACGGCGAAGTCTCGGTGACTTTATGGTGACTGTAGCTCAGTTGGTAGAGCCCTGGATTGTGATTCCGGTGGTCGCGGGTTCGAGCCCCGTCAGTCACCCCATTAAATCAATGACTTAGCAAACTCCTATCCAATATTCGCACAACTTTCCGAACATCATTCCGAACATGAATCATTTGGTTGGCGCCGTAACGCCAGGCTTTCGATCATAAACAGCCTGCATCTTTTTGGTTTTGTGTCCGCTGGCTTTTTTGTCGTGATCTGAAACGCCTTTGGCTTTTATGTCGTGGAATGTAAAGCGCTCAGAGAGCCCCTTATTTAAAGCCTGCCTGATCACTCTTCCCCATGCAGTTTTAAATGATTCTGATGGAATTGGAGCTCCATTTCGACCATGAAATAAAGGTCTTTTAATTACGGTTGGCGCATCAGGAAATAGTGCCCTTGCCTCTGCGACTGCAGAGCGCAATCGCTCTGACCATCCCGTAATTTCGTTAATGCTCCCCTTTTTCCTGTCAATAAAAATCCCTTCCTCTGTGATATCGCTCTCACATAGCTGACGGACTTCAATTGATCGCGCGCGACACAAGTAGGCGATTTCCATCATCGGCGCTATATACGGGTAGCTGCTCGCTCTGGCAATGTGTAAAACATGCTTATATTCGGCATCGGTAATATATCTCTCCCGTGGCGTCTCTTTGAATTTCCGCACAAGCTTTGCCGGGTTTCGATCGAGCCAAGCGCGCTCTACTCCCCATGAGAACAAAACGCTTAAATAACTATGGTGACGGTTTGCCGTGACTGTTTTGGGCTTACCATTGGCATTCAGTTGGGATCCCAGCTTATCCATGAAAGCGCGAATGTGAGGCGGTTGCACGTCTGACGGAAGCATTTCACCAAATACCCTTTTGATTCTTGCTGAGTAGTGAAGATAATCGCCTTGAGTGCGAAATCCTAAGCCCTGGAACTGAGGGCTCTGGTGGAATGCCTCAATTAGTTTTGCAACGTCGTTTTGCTGGGGTGGCGCCGTTATGGCCTTGGTGTATTCCGCCCATACCTGTGCTTTTAACTGGTCGGTAATCTCGCCAACCTTGCACAGTTTTATAGTTTCGCCCGATTTTGGGCGGTACTCATAGCGAGATTTGCCTCGGTACACTCTGGGCGGCAACCATGCGTCACCCTTATTTTTTCGCTTACCAACCATCACACTGCCTCAAGTTTTGGCCCTGGAGTGGCCTTGGTTTCATTGCTGGACATCTGCCGGTTGTAGGCTTCCCATGATAAAGCTGGGTAGTTGTCGGCTCGCAAAGTGTAGCGTATGCCATTGCGCTGTAAAACTTCGCATTGTTTTGACGGAGTTTTGGCTCCCGTCAATTGCTCCATTTCAGCTGGTGTGATTAAGTTGCTCATTTTTTAGTACCAATAATTTAAAATTGCATTGTCTGCGGATATTCATTCCACTCGCGGCCATCCAGGATTCTTCCAGAAAGCTTTTTACCAACCATTTGCATATAGATCTCGTTGCCGACATCGTCACCGCAGTTTTCTAATAGCCTGGTGTTTTTCCCGTGCTCGCCCAATCTTATGGTTTTTGGCCATTTTTTACAGGAAGGATCAATTAGAGAGAAGTCGGTACCACCACCACATCTTTCACCCGCTCTTGGTGCCCACTCTCCCCACTGTTTAAAGAAAAAAGGTGTACCTGATCTTTGGCACTGATCTCGTAAGCTTCTCGCCCATTCTGGATGCATTGGCCTGGCGTTTTTTCCGCTTTCTCCACCACACACGATCCATTCAACGACATTGCAGCTAGTGCTTAAGTCATGGGATCTGTAAGTATCGATATGGCCAAGCATTGGCTCAACGCTAAGCCAAAGCTTGGCCGCTGGCGTTTTGAGTAGAATTGGTATTCTTTCGTCAGCTGTTTTTTGATCCTCAGCGCTAACGCCTAGCAAAACGTTTGGTAGCGCCCAGCCGCCGTTATTCATATTCCAACAAAAACCTTTACCCCCAAGGTTTAAATCTTTATCTAATTTTTTTGCTACTATAGAAACCCTGTCTACAGAGTGGTGTCTTCCAAGGCTTGAGCAGTATTGAAGCATCCGCTCTGGGCGCTTGGTTAATATTTGAAATGTATGCTGCGGGTTTAGCGCCATCACAGCAAAGATTGTATTAATAGTTTCTTCTGGAACATTTTCATGAAATAAATCACTCATCGAATTAACGAAAACTCGGCGTGGCTTTTTCCATTTAAAAGGCTCAGTCATGAGGCTATCAACAACCTTAATAGATCCGTTCCATTGGCCTGTTTTTGCAATTAATCCTTCATATGGCAATCCCGGCTTTTTAAAACGCCTGGCGATTACTTCCGCATAACAGTTGCGACAACCTTCACTAACTCGGCTGCATCCCCTTATCGGATTCCAAGTGGTGTCGGTCCATTCTATTTTTGTTTTAATGCTCATTGCTTTGGCCTCTTCTTATAAGTCTTAGTAATCTTCGAATTCACACAAAACCCCTTCATAAGCACAGCTTTCCCAAGCTTTGCTCTATCAGTGTGGTTGTGGCTCGCTTGCCTGAATAATCCAAAATAGCTATTTGCTGTTAGGTGTAGTCGGTTCGGGTGAGTTTCTTTGATTCTGGATATGGCTAAGTTCTTAGTCTTCTTTCTGATCGTTCTGCGCCATGGTTTAATGACCTGGCCAACGAAATCAACGCCCCTATCGACGGGCTGTATTATGGTTTTTTTCGGGTTTAATTTGGCTGCAAGATTTTCGTTCAAAAAGGATTCTATTTCTGTTAGTGCCGAATTCAGCCAACTTGGTGAATCATGCAGTAATATAAAGTCATCCACATAGCGAATATAGTGTTTCGCCTTAAGAGTATGCTTGACGTACTGGTCCAATTCGTTCATGTAGATATTGGCAAAAAATTGGCTGCTGAGATTTCCTATTGGTAGACCTAGGTGTTCTGGTTGTTCAGATAGTCTTTTGTGTTTCGGTACCAATGATAGTAATTTTTCTGCACATCTTAGGCTGTAATTTTTTCGTGGATCATGAAATAGAATTTTTTTGGTTAGATCTAGCCAAAATCCAGGTGCTAATTTTATTTCAATTAAGCTAAATAAAATATTTTTATTAATGGCAATAAAGAAATTGGATAAATCAGCTTTTGCATAGTAGATATTATTGCTCCAGTTTTGTGTTGCTGAGCGAATCTTGTGCTCCAGTCTTTTTGAAGCGTAAAGCGTTCCCCTTTCCTTTATGCATGCGCAGCTGTCTACAATGAATGATTTCTCAAATGTTTGGCCAATTTTGTTATACAAAAGATGATGGACTATTCGATCTCTGAATGTAGATGCCCATACTTCCCTTGGTTTTGGCCTGGTTATCGCAAAGCAAATCGATTGGCCAATGTTATAGTTTCCGCCTATTAGATCTTGATAAAGCTCTATAAGGTTTCGCTCAAGATTAAGTTCAAAGCTAAGTGATGCTGGCTTTGTTCTCTTGGTTTTTCGGCAGTCAAAATATGCATTTGATAAATCTTCCAATAAAAAATCAGCATGGCCGCAAGTTGCTTCGTTTATATCTGCGGACTGCGCGCACGGCGCGCTTGGTGTCCTTGTTGTTGATGTTCTGGTTGCCATTCTCAAAGTCCTGATTCCAAGCGTTGTTAGCGGAGTTCTGGGGTGTTAGGTTATCTACATCGCACTAGCGATTTCTCATTAGTGTAACTGTGCAAGGCCTTGGCCACGTTCGCCTGGTTCCCGTTGTGCACTTGGCGGTGGCTTTACCGGCCAGCGACCTAACCAGATATTAATCGCACAGGTTTAGCTGCCGTGGCGGCTCAACAGCGGGCGACGCGGCATTTTTTTGTTGCTTTTTCCATCCACTGGATTGCTTACCAATTTCATCGGTAATGCCAATAACTCTGGAGTATTGACCGGTTGATATAAATCGCATGTCTCGGGATAAACGCAGCAATAGCTCAACAACTTGAACTCGTTCTAATATTGAGTCTATATGCTGTATTTTTTGGTAAGAAACATTCGCTTTAAAAATCAAAGTAATTATTTCCACGCATTCGTCCCGAACTTTTTCACCTATGGATCTTTTGAAATCTCGCGGATAATTTCGAGTAATTTCAGCCGCAAGTTTTAGGAGATCATAAGCGGATTTATAAATTGGTAGTTCCTTGTGTATGGCCATGCTGTAAAACTTAAATCCTTAAATTGTTAAATTACTAAATTGTTAAATTGGCAATCTGCGGACTGCGCGCACGGCGCGCTTGGTGCCCTTGCTGTTGACGCTCTGGAGGCCATCCTCAAAGTACTGAAACCAAGCGGAGCTAGCGGAGTACTGGGTGCTGCTCCAATGCCAGTCAGGCGCGCATTTATCGCTGAGGTTGATGTAAATCAGGTTCAGCTCTTTTTGTGCAGGCAAATACCAGTCACTAAAACCATCCACTTCCAGATCTGCGGCCCATTGCGCTGCAGGGCATTTATGGTCAGATCCGATTATCGCCATGGTGTTTGCTTGGCCGTCCGTGTAATCGCTGCAGCCTTCTATGTCATTGTATTCATCAGAAAAAATTAATTTTTCTGTCTTATCTGAGACTATTAAATGCCATTGTTTATTACTTTTTACGTCTCGCACTATTCCGGCGTAAAAGCCGCCTTCTTCGGCCCAAATTTCACCAACTGATGGGGGGGTGGGGTTGTTCATTTTTATTCTCCTTAGTTCTCTACATTGATTTATTGAATTGTTGAATTACTAAATTATTAAATTGGTAATCTGCGGACTGCGCGCACGGCGCGCTCGGGGTCCTTGTAGCTGATGCGCTGGTAGCCATTCTCAAAGTCCTGAAGCCAAGCGTTGTAAGCGGAGTACTGGGTGCTGCTCCAATGCCAGTCAGGCGCGCATTTATCGCTGAGGTTGATGTAAATCAGGTTCAGCTCTTTTTGTGCAGGCAAATACCAGTCACTAAAACCATCCACTTGCAGTTCTGCAGCCCATTGCGCTGCAGGGCATTTATGGCTAGATTCGATGATTGCCTTGGTATTTGCCTGGCCGTCTGTGTAATCGCTACAGCCGTCAATCTCGACGCCATAGGGGCCCCATTCCAATTCGCAGTCAGGTTTATTTTCTGAAACGATTAAATGCCAACTTTTTTCAGTTTTGACATCGCAAATAATTCCGGCGTAGATACCGCCTTGTTCTTTCCAGTAACTTCTGATTTTTGGTGGTTGGTTGTTCATTTTTGTGTTCTCCGTTAGTAGTGATTATGTGTTTTAATTTAAACCTTAGCGAGCTCGTGCTCTCGTGGAACTGAAAACCCGGCGGCATGCTTATGGCCACCACCGCCATACATTTTGGCTATTTCGGAAACATCCGTGCCGCTCTCGGTGGATCGCAAGCTAAATACCCTGGTTGTTTCCGTATCCCAATAACAGGCAGCAAAATCACTGCCGGTTTCGTCTGCCATTTTGTGGCCGGCATCAGATGTAAGCGTGTAGGGTAGGCTCGCGACTGGGACTTTAAAGCCACCGATATTCATCCATCGCATGCAAACTTTGATGAGCTCATCAATATCTTTAAAGTGCTTGCGTTCGATTGCTTCACCTTCTCTCGCCAAAACCTTGGGGTCCATTTCAGATAAAAAGTCCCAAACAGTGAAGTCATATGGATGGGAAAAAATGCAAGCCTGAATTTCTCGCGTTCTTGGCAAATAGAATTTCCATAGGTCGCGATCTTGAATGTGCGCAATCAAACTTGGCGGAGCCTCATCAGGGTGAAAAAAATTCCAAGCCATCATTGCACCAGATCTGTTCAGGTCGAAATAGGTGTAAATTCTAGGCCCTGCATTTTCGCATTGATCAATCAACAGGTTTTCCAAAAATCGACTAAAGTCGATCGTTTTACTCCAGTTGCTCATATCAATTTTTCTACCTTTAAAATCATAATCGGTAAAACTGTCAATTGCCGTTTTGTGGTGATCTATAATCAATATAGCTCGCGCATCTTGCAGCATCGCCAAAACAACGTCTGGCGAATAGGAAAAATCAACAATGATTACTATTTTTCCTTTAACGCTCGGTGGAGCCTTTTGATAGACTCCGGGGTAAAACTCAAGGTTGTATTGAGAGTCCAATGCTTTATTTACGCTCCAGGCGGCTCCAAAGCCATCAGCGCAATTTCCGTGATAAATACAAATAATATCTTTCATTTTTTATGCCCCCAAACATTCAATTAAAAATTCAGTAGTTAAATACTTATCTTCCGCGCCACCTCGCATGGCGTCTTTAATCTGCTCAATGCAGAAGGCGTTCAGTCCATCGATGGTTGCAGCGCCTTCAATTTCACGCTCTTCCAATTGTTTCACTCCGTTGTCATACAAAAAAACCACTGTCACTTTAATCATCCAGCGCAGCGGCTGTTTGTATAAAATCCAATTTCCATATCGATTAAAGATCTCATCAGCGCACAGTCTGTAAATTGGGTTTTTGTGCGTTATTTTTCCTGGAATTCTCCGGGTTGACGGCGTCAGTGGGTCGGTATCGCTCCAGCTTAACGTCAATCCCCTTAGTGACTTCGTGGCGCGTTTTAGCATCTGGTTTTTGTTTTTCACGTATGGCCTCCAGATTTATGGTAATTAAAATCGCAACAACGATCGCAACAGCAATGATGCATAGAACCGTTATCGCGAGTGCCTTCCTTTCATTGCGGTCTTTGATTTCCGCAATGGTTTGCTTCCACTCTGCAAGATCTTTTCCGTTCATGGTTGGTGGTGGCGTTTCAAATCCTGTTGCGTTGTAGTGGTTTTCCGCCAGTGTTTTAACCCAGCTCATACTGTTTCCCCGTGAATATTCTTAGTGATCAATTGAACTTGCTCATCGAGCACGGTGATTGCTCCATTGCCGTAATGTTCAGGATTTCCGTAGCCATCGCGGCGGCAAATCCAATGTGTACGATCGCGATTGACAATCTTCTCACCAACAAAAACTGCATCTGGCTGCTGAGTTTTGAATTCATATCGCTGCCCCTGGAATTCATGCCGTGGCGGTTTACACCACGGCCATATGCCGCTTGCGTGGTCTTGGTAAACCTGCGCGCCTGGCTTGATTCTTAATAATGAAAACATTGCTAATTTCCGCTTTTAATTATTTGAGCCTAAATGATTCTGTTAAGGCTTTTTCAAAAGACCCTTTCTTGTATGTGTTAACGCCAATGATGGCTATGAATCCAATTAGAGCTAACGCCATGGCAACGTCCAAAAAGCTTTTCATTTGTATTCTCCTGTTTATGCGGGTTGATTTTCTAAGTTGAGTGCCTTGGCAACGGCGGCTTTTGCCGCGTCGCGAAGTTCTTCAGATACAACACTGATATTGCCAACAACAAACTCATTGGCGTCGGCCTCGGTCATCACGTAACCGGCTGTTAACTGGTTAAAAACTGCCTGCTTGGCAGCGTCGAATTGGGTTGGCGCTTGGTCCTGCGGGTAAAGTCCGCTGTGGTCGGCCTCTCCCCAATTGATCTCTATCACGCTGTGGTTGGTATTCAGGAGCTCGCGCAAATCCAGTGGCACATGTTCGCCAAAGGTTTTGGTGGCTCGCTCTGAGGTCCATCGCTCATACACCAGGCCGTAATCTTCATGCGCGATTTGGATAAACTGCTCTGTATTTTCCAGCGCAAACGCGTGCACTTTGTTTTCGTCAATCGATAAAATCACTAGGCTCATATGGCCACCCTATGGTCTGTTTTGGCTAAAAGTTTTGGGCCAGCTTCATAGCGCGCCTGGCCGCGTTTGTAGTTTTTTCGTTCCTGAATCCATCCCTGTTCTAACAGGTTATCCAATACTGCGCGGTGCTGATCTCCGCTGAAATTGCAGGTGGTCATAATCTTGTTGGATACCGTTGTGCCCTTTTGGCTGAGTAAAAAACGTATCGCCCTGAGTATCCCCTGGCGGTACTTTTCCATGGTTAAAAAGCCTTTGAACTTCTTACCGGAAACGTCCCGCAAAGCTCCGAGACTCGGAGCTTTTAGCACTTTTTCACTTTCCTTTTCTGGGGTGGGCGTTAGTGCTTTTTTTCTTGCGGTTGCTCCGCCTTCGCCTGGTGATTGGTGGCATACTTAATGAACTCATCATCCGCATCATGAATGCCGCTGAGCTTGTATTTTGCTCGTGCCCAAATGCCTTTTCGCTTCATCCACATGTCTGCCATTTTTCCTTCAAAGCTCAACATGTCATTCATTACATCGGCGCGGGTCTGCATTTCTGTTTTGCGTTTTTCCCGGTAGATCGCGGCATCCACCTTCAGCTTTTTGCTTTCGGTTTTGGCTATGTTGGTAATGAACAGCTGCTTGCTTTTCTCGGTGGCCATGTAGGCCTTGACGCGTTTTAATACTTCCCACTTTTCCCGCATGGGGCAGTTCAGCACTTTGAACAGAATGGGGGTAATCACTACGGCGAATTCAAACACAATCACGCAGTACCAGTTGAACGCCGCTTGAACTTCCTCGGCGGTAGTCCAAGTGCTGCTTGTTTTGGCGTAGGATGCAAAAAAGTGCTGAATGGGTGTGGTGCTATCGCCTGCAGGGATGTCTTGAATGTAGTAGGCAAAGGCAAGTCCGGTGGCGATTGTTACAACCATCAGCAAGCCGCCTAGTGCAAGGCATAAAAATGCGAGAATGTCTTTGTTGGCGGTGTCGCCAATCCAACAGCCAATCACAATGCCGCAACTCAATAGAGTGAGCTGGAATAGCGCCATGCGCGTAGCGTTGAGTATGGCCATGGTTTCATTGTCGCCGCCTGTGAGGTAGCCGGTAACAACACTCTGGGCGCCTGAAATGATCGTGAGCGATATCATGCAACCAATCACCAATATAAACATCAGGTTGGAGACGTTAAAACAGTCCTCTCGCATTTGCTCAACTTCTGCCAAGCCTATTGATCCCAGCTTGCTGTCTAAGTCGGCAATGCCATTGCCGCCTGTGTATTGTTCCTGGCTGAATAAATCAACCACGTTTGATCGTGCTGCTGCCATGTTTGCTCTCCTGGTTATTTTTTAAATAATTAAATTATTAAATGGTTAATCTGCGGACTGCGCGCACGGCGCGCTTGGTGTCCTTGCTGTCGATGTACTGGCAGCCATCCTCAAAGTCCTGATACCAAGCGTTGTAAGCGGAGTACTGGGTACTGCTCCAGTGAAATTCGTCAGAAATGAAATCCGCCAAATTCATCATGACGGCAAGCTCCCGTCTAGAGGGCCAATACCAATCATCAAAATCATTCAATTTCAGGCCAGCAGTAAAGGCAGCGGCGGGGCATTCATGGCCGGATTTAATGATTGAATTGGTGTTAGCTTGGCCATCGGCTTGGCTTTCGCATCCCTCAATTTTTTCAAATGGACCCCATTGAAATAGACCTACTGACGATGACTCGGAAACAATTAAATGCCATTGCTGTTTTGTTTCAGAATCGCGGACAATTCCCGCGTAGATCCCGCCGTTCCAAAATTCTCCAACTGGTGGTGGTGTGGTGTTACTCATTGCTGGCTCCTGGTTTTATATTTTTGCCGCTATTAAGTAGCAGGCGGTTAGGGTGATAAAAATTACGGCATGTTTTATTTTTTGTTGCCGGGTTAAGTAGTGCTCCGATTCCATACTAAAAAATGCCCATTTCCCGCAATGCGTCCAATGCGGCTTGGCGCTCCGCGTCTGCAGCTTTACGGTTTGTGGGTTTGGTGGGTGGTTCATGCGCTAGTTTTTGCAGCGGTTTAAAGGCGGGCGCTGGCTTCCCGTTTTTGAAATGGTCGATTAAGGCGGTGAGCCCCGTTTGGGTGATGATCGCGCGGCGATATTCGCGGTTAAACTCTTTGCCTGGCCCACTGCCGTAGGTGTAGCTTTTGGTGTACGCCAGGCCTGCGGCGATAACTTCCGGTTTGGGTAGGTTGTGGCTACCAAAACGCACGCCGTTTTTATCTGCTATAAGCCAACCGATCTCGCGCAAGCGCTGCAATAATTCGCGCTTGGTAAAGCCTAATATTTCTGCGGCTTCATCGGTGCTGTAGTGGCCTGCCGGCAGTGGGGTTTGCATGCTTAATTCCCAAACCAATCTTGGTAGAGGGCTTGGAATATTTCGCTGCCATTGTCGATTGTGCTACTGGCGGATCGGTTTAATTCGGCATAGCCATTGATAACAGCAATGGCGGCACGGCGATAACCGTCATCGAGCACGCGCAGCTCTGATACATCCAATTGCAGGCCTCCGTAGTTGTCGCACGCCAGTAAAACCACTGTTGCGGCGTGCGCTCCGCTGGATGATCCTTTTGCCAGTGGCAGCAGGGTGCGTACAGCGTTGGCATAGCGGGTGAGTGGTGAAATAGGGCTGTTTTTAACGGGAATTTGGTGAATGT
>JBNKFP010000051.1:0-13963 GCA_050289365.1 Cellvibrionaceae bacterium
CCTGGATAGCGCACGCTGCCCGTTATGTTGACCACTTTTTTGCGTTCGTTAAAGCGCGCTTGCGCTTCGAGTTGGGTGACGATTTCGGTGAGTTGTTCGTCTCGTTTACTTTCGTAATTGAATAGATGGACAACATCATAACCTTGCAATATCGGGTCTTCTTTTGAGTGGGGTTGCTTCCACGCCATGGATGGCGAAAACAAAATGGCTTCAACCCTGCGTGTCTCGGCGCTGAAGCGTTGAATCAGTGCAATGTCGATATCCGGATTCGGTAACAGTTCTCGTGCTGTTGGAACAAGATCACTAAAGTGCAAATTGTTGGCCCATGAGCGTGGCCCTGGGCGCTTTATATGTCCTGAAAGAGTGACTTGGTTGTTGACAAAATCCAGTTTCGACGCGATGGATAGCAGGTCTCCATCGTGCACCTCAACCGCCATTCCCTCCCGGCTCGAAAGATCGAAATTAATTAAGGTTTTTTCACCAAATTGATCGTTGCGCAAAAGGTATGAAATGGGCAGGTGGGCTGTGTTTTTCAGGCCACCCGCTAAAGCAATTAAACCGCTAATTCTGGTGTTGCCAAGCAGCTCGTATTTTGCTGGACGTTTGACCTGACCGCGTATACCGACAGTTTTACCTTGTGGTGGAACAAAAATCACATCTCCCGGTAGCAGCCGAGCATCGTTGGTAGTGTCGCCCTTGAGCAGCAAATCGTATAGATCCAGAGTGCTGATGATTTTACCTTGGCGTTTAAGTTGAATATTTCTAAGGCTGCCGATTTCGGTAATGCCACCACTGCTGAAAATCGCATTGGTCATAGTCGCAAGTGAGCCGACTGTAAATGATCCTGGGCGAACGACTTCGCCGAGAACAAAAACGCGAATGCTGCGCAAAGCGCCCATGGTCACCGATGCTTTAATGCCAATCATTTGTTCGCTGACAATATCGGCAATGACTTTTTGAGCTTGGGTGAAGCTTAATCCCGCCAGAGTAACGGGCCCGATTTGCGGAAATTGCACTTGACCTTCGCGATTGATCACCAGGGAGTGAGAGAGGTTTTCTTTGCCGTAGAGTTGGATGACGAGGGTGTCGCCGGGGCCCATTATGTAGTCGGCGGGGATAGGGATATCAACGGCGGGGCGAAAGGCATTTAATCCTTCGCGAAAAAGAGAGCGGCCAAATAGTGAAAGCGCGTCATTATTTTGGATTTGTTTCCCTTTGATATTTTCCTGATCCTGTTCTTCATTGCTGTCGTCCGCTTTTTCCTCGGGAGAATCTTTCTGTACGTTGTCCGTTAGGTTTGGTTGATTGTTGGTTTTGTTGATGCCTAGTGAGCCAAGGTCAATTCCTGCAGCTTCGGCCATTTGCTGTTGCTGTGCCGGTGACAAGCTTTTAAACTGCTGTATCTGCGCTGGGGTTGGTGCTGGCATGTTTTGAGCGTGGGTGGTGCTCACGGAGACAGAGAAAGTAAAACAAGCTATAGCGATTAGGTTTTTGAATAGGCAATTCATTTAAGATCTCTTGTGTTTTGTCCGTTTTGCAATTTTGGTTTAGCGCTTTTACCAGCGCGCATTTAATTGTAAATACCCGCCCAAATTAATATTTTCATTTTGAAAATGAATATCCTTGCTGAAATAAAAGCCACCTAAAGTCGCTGAATAATGATTGCTCAAAGGCAGAGAGTAAGACGCCTTTAATTCGTAAGTGGTGACCGCGTTGGATCCAAACGGTGACTTGTAATGTTTGTTAGACGTTCCGTCAAAATTGATTCTAATATGAGACAAGCTTAAATTTAAGGCGTGACCATTACTATAATAAGCGAAAGTTTTTAAGGTTACAGATTCAGTATCATTGTCTGTTGAGGCGCCCAGAGTCCGGTTTCGGTAGCGATAACCATCGGAATAAATTGTGTGTTCATAGGCGGAGTTGCTCGTACCCTTGGAGTCATAAAAGGACATCTGTGAATTATGAGCTTCTAACACCATTCGCCAGTGGGTTTCTTTCCATAGCGACTGCACTTCAATGCCAGCCATTCCTATGTGCCTTGATGGCAGTCCTCCTGCCTCATCCTCTCCAATAATTTGTGCGTAGGTTGCCACATTAAAATCTTGGAAACTATAATTCCAGCGGGCGTCAAAACCACCGAGTTGATTGCCTGGCTCGTTCTCCGCCGTCGTGCCGTCATCGCCACGGTTGTCGCGCCCGATCAACAGATTAAGGAACGTGTCTGCATCGCCAGGCCTGCCTTTTCCCGCCCACATGGCTGTCCTCGACATGCCAATCTCCAGTGAGTCTAGCGGCCGAAAATTCAGTCGCATCCCCCAAAGCCGCGGGCGAGCATAGTCATCACGATTCGATTCCATCTGCCCCATAAATGTCGTTAGTTGCCACGGGCCCAACCAGTTTAGAATGGGTGTTTTGAAGGCGGTGGCGCGATTGCGTTGGAGGAAAATGCCGGGAATCGGGCGAGCGTTGTTGGACAGTATCATACTCGCTTGCCAGCCGGGGCCCCACCAGCGGTCTATGGCACCGATACCGAAGGCCCAATTACCCAGCAACGAGGTGAGGTAAGAGCCGTCTAAATTGAATTCTTGATCATCGGATGGATCGTGTGCGAAGTTGGTTTGGACGCGAAACGCGGTGCTGTCCCCCAGGTAATTGATACCAAATCGAGCTTGGATTGCTTCACGGGAATCAGTGGCAAAGTTGCTAAGGGCAACAGCGTTATTGCCCAGGTAGATTTGCTTGTCCATCGCGACTTTCTTAGTGTTTCGTCGTAGCTCGTGCTTTATGTACTGGTAAGACCAGAGCTGGTTGGCAGTGAGTTTGGTTGGATCGATCACGTCCAATGCATTTTTCACATTGGTCCACATCATTGGCCAAGTCGTGATGGGCGTCGATATGACGCCTGAGTCGATTAAAGCTTGCAGGTGGTGGCGGCTGCGCTCATCGCCGGAATTCAGCCAGGGGGCGGCGAACAACTGGGGGGAAAATAGCAAAAGCGTTAAGCACAGGTAAATGAGCCGAAACAGACGATTGTTACAAGTGAGCAGAATGGAGAGTAGGAATAACCGAAAAGTCCTATGAATCCAGGCCATAAAAATCCAGTTGCGACAGTTGTCTTACGTTACCTTAAGAAGAAGTCGCATATTAGGGGGTTTTTCTTTGAAGTCAATGTTTTAGCCCTAATTGGCAGTTTAAGAGGGCGAACTTGTTGCTTACTTGCCGAAAAATTTAATTGGACGTATTTAGCTTGAGGATAATTGAACCGCTACAGTCCCTCTGGTTCCGATGAATTACTGTATTCGTAAATTAAGTGTTGGCTATATTGTTGAGAGCGAATTCGAGGGCGAGCCAATGAGGTCAACTTCTAACTCGGTCGAGCGAAAAGTCTTTGTTTTAGGTCTTTCTTTTCGCCTTATATTAGCTTATGGTCGATTTGTAATAATGCGTCATTTCGACTGGTTTTGCTTACTTGGATCACAATACTTTAGTATGGAGAATTTTTTGGCGCCAAACTACAGAATTTTATGCGTCAATCCCTAGACAGGCTCAAAAAATTATCTTAAGGTCTCGACACAATCGTCTCAAGCCTGTAATTGGGTTGAGAATGTTTGGGTGAATCGAAGTGAGAAGGGTGCTCTGCATCTGACTCGAGGTTTGAAGTTATAAAATAAAAATGTATTAGGAGTAGATTATGGCTGCTCGTGAATCTGGCACGGTTAAGTGGTTCAATAACGCAAGAGGCTATGGGTTTATCACGCGTGGTGAAGCAAGTGATGACATATTTGTTCACTATCGCAATATTCGAGGCGACGGCTATCGCTCTTTGAGTGAAGGTCAGCAAGTCGAATTTGAATTGCAAGAGGGAGATAAGGGGTTGCAGGCCGAAGACGTGGCTTGCCTCTGAATATAAATTTTACATCTAAAATCCTCTCCACCAAAACTGGCAATAGGCTTTGTTCTATTGTCAGTTTTGGCAGCTCTTCTATTGTGAGTTCAAGTTGCTAAGCCCTATTTTGGTGTGGCCTCATTCTATCCAGATCTA
The DNA here is from genome assembly GCA_050289365.1 of Cellvibrionaceae bacterium. GTDB lineage: Bacteria > Pseudomonadota > Gammaproteobacteria > Pseudomonadales > Cellvibrionaceae > JBNKFP01. The sequence goes on from JBNKFP010000051.1 coordinate 4,046, forward strand.
ACTGCATTAAATAAAACGGAGTCGTTCGTCAATTATGATGCTACGTTAGTTAAGACTTTTCGTCCGTTGTGATGGGTTCATAAGGGATGAACTTGATCAGTAAACCAATGCGTGGATGGTCTATATAGTGAACTTCGCGGCTACGCATTCTCCGTTTTTGTTGTAACACAGTAATTTCATTGGTTATATAGGCTTCTTGAAGTAAGTCGCTATAACTGTTTTCTTCTTCTCCGAGTGGTTCTAGCTCCGTAGTCAGTATCGAAAACCGCGCCAGTCCGGTGGGGTCACTTTCGTTTAGATTTATTGCATTTGGCTCAAGTGCTGAGTCCGCGCTATGAGCCTGTTTTGGGAATGCCGGTTGTGTGGGCCAATGAGGTGATGACTGTCCGTAATTCGGTACGAATTCACTGAACCATAAGTTGGTTTGTATATGTAAATAGCGGCTGAGGCTGAGGACAATATACCCCTCCAGCTCCCGATGCTCACCAAATTCATTGCCCGCACGGATCAATAAGGCCTCGGCTTGGTCCGCGCTTTTCATCGGCTGCAGCCAAGTCTCATGAAACAGAATGCGCAGGTTACCCAGTCTATCCAAACCTCTTTTGCTATCCAGTAAGGTTTTATGGTTTTCTGCCAAAAACCGAAAGTAGGTTGGATGATTTGCCGTAATCGAATCGCTCTCGATGCCGGCACTCGCAGCAGCTGGTTGTTCTGGATCTAAAGACTGCTGCGTTTGGGGGCGATCTTGCGTTGGCTGTGCACTATTCGAATTCCCCAAAGATTGAAGAAAATCTTGCGGTAGACTGAAATCCTCGGTTTCCGCTTCAGAATTTTCCTGTTCAAGTTGTTCGGCCTCGGTATTTGACATCAATCGAACCCAGTGTTTTGGGTAAGCCATTTCGAGGTTTTTAGGCCAGGTTTCATCATCATTGGTCGGCGCGCCGTGGGCGCGTTCAAACACGATAACTTCTACTTGATAGACATCTTCAGGCGTTTCAGCGGAGGCAGCAAAGCAGCAAATCAAAAGCCAACACGCTGGAATCAGTCTTAAAGGCATAGGGGATTCCTAATTTTGTTGTTGTGCGCTGTGTTCAGCAAGGGCGCTAGCATAGCAAATTTCAGTGTGGCCAAGTAAGCATGGCTATAGCTCAGTTTAGGCTTTTTGTGCGAGACGCTCGAGTACCTGCGACGTGAATTTAATTCGATCATCGGCGGAGGGCATAGCGGCACTGTATTTTAGGTGGGTTCCTCCATCCAAGCGAAAAATTTGCGGTTGTTTTTGTACCATGTTAACGATTGTCAGAGGTTCTATTTTCATGGTTTCACAAAATTCAATTTTGCCATATTCTCTATTGGCATCAATTTTATGAATTCCGAGTTCTGTTGCGATCAATTTTAACTTGGTTACCCGTATGAGATTTTTAACGGCATCGGGCAGCAGACCAAATCGATCGATCATTTCTATTTGGAGTTCATCCAGCGCGCCCTGATCCTCTGCACTGGCGATGCGCTTGTAGAGGATAAGTCGGGTATGTACGTCTGGCAGGTAGTCGTCAGGAATTAATGCGGGGATATTGAGGTTGATCTCTGCCCCAGAATCCGTGGGTTTGTCCAGATCAATTTGCTCTCCCCGCTGCATGGCTTTCACTGCGCGATCCAATAAGTCCATATAGAGTGAAAAACCAATCGCTTGAATCTGGCCGCTTTGTTCTTCGCCGAGCAGCTCGCCGGCGCCGCGAATTTCTAAGTCGTGGGAGGCCAGCATAAAGCCTGCACCTAAATCCTGGGCCTCTTCAATGGCCAGGAGGCGCTTGTGAGCGTCTGCGGTCATCACTTTGGCGTTCGCTGTAAATAAGTAAGCGTATGCCTGGTGGTGCGAGCGGCCTACACGACCGCGCAGTTGGTGGAGTTGGGCTAGACCAAATTTGTCTGCCCGTTCAATGACTATGGTGTTGGCGCTGGGAACATCGATACCGGTTTCGATAATGGTAGTGCATACCAGAACATTGAAGCGTTTGTGATAGAAGTCGCTCATCATGGCCTCCAGTTCGCGTTCACGCATCTGCCCGTGGCCAATTTGAATGCGCGCTTCGGGTATCAGCTCCGCTAAGTCGCGAGCGGTTTTTTCAATGGTCTTAACTTCATTGTGAAGATAGTAAACTTGGCCACCGCGCAGAATCTCCCGCAAAATTGCTTCTTTTACGGCTGCTGTATCAAATTCGCGGACAAAGGTCTTCACCGACAGGCGTTTGGCGGGTGGTGTGGCTATGATCGATAAGTCTCGTATACCGTTCATTGCCATATTGAGGGTTCGAGGAATGGGGGTTGCGGTCATTGTGAGGATATCCACTTCGGCTCTTAAGGCTTTCAAGGCTTCCTTTTGTCGAACCCCAAAACGATGTTCTTCATCAATAATCAATAACCCCAAGTGAGGATAATTTAAGCCTCCCTGCAGTAACTTGTGGGTGCCGATCAATATGTCTACTTGGCTATTTTCGAGCTGTTGTTCAATTTGTTTTATTTCTTTTGCGGACTTAAATCGCGAGATGACCTCGACGTTCACTGGCCAGTCAGCAAAGCGATCTTTAAAGTTTTCATAGTGCTGTTGGGCCAAAAGGGTGGTGGGTACCAGTACGGCAACTTGCCGTTCATTCTGTACTGCGATAAAAGCCGCACGCATGGCGACTTCCGTTTTTCCAAAGCCGACATCTCCACAGACTAGGCGATCCATGGGCTGTTCGCTGAGCATGTCGCGGTATACAGCATCAATGGCAGCTTGTTGGTCTGGCGTTTCTTCAAACGGGAAATTGCTGCAAAATTCCCGATAGGCGGCCTGAGGATCTCTGAATTGAATGCCGAGTTTGGCTTTGCGACGGGCGTAGATCTCCAATAGTTCTGCGGCCACATCACGTATTTGCTCTGCAGCTTTGCGCTTGGCACGCTGCCACTGTTCGCTGCCGAGTCTGTGCAGAGGGGCATGATCCTCGTCCGCGCCACTGTAACGACTGATCAAGTGTAAATTGGCGACGGGTACATACAGTTTGGCGTTGTTGGCGTATTCCAACAATAGAAATTCCTGTATCTGTTGATCCACTTCAATGGACTGTAACCCCAAGTATCGACCCACCCCGTGGTCTAGGTGCACGACTGGAGCCCCGATTTTCAATTCGGCAAGGTTCTTAATGGCGCTGTCTTGTGCGTCTCGGTTGCTTTTGTTGCGTCGGCGGGTTTGCTGTACTCTTAGGCCGAATATCTGACTTTCAGCAATGATCGCCAGTTTTTCGGCGGCTAAATGAACACCGTCTTCGAGCGCCGCAAGAGTGATGGCCATAGTGCATTTCACGTCAGCTATAAACGCCTGAACGCTATTCACTTGGGGTGGCGCCAAGCCAATTTTTTCCAGTTGATCTAACAACGCTTCACGTCGTCCAGATGTTTCTGCGCAAAACAGTATGCGTTGGTCCGTCTGACAGACATATTCCTCTATTCGGCTTAGCGGATTACTTAATTTAGCGTCAATGTGGAGTAGGGGGGCTGGACTGCATCCGAAGTTGAAATGCCCCGCTCTAACGTCGACCTCGGACTCTGCTAAGGTGACTCGTGCGTGAGATTTGATCGCGGCGAAAAAGTCATTGACGCTGAGAAACAGCTCCTTGGGCGGTAATATCGGGCGACGCAGGTCACCTCGGCGGCTTTCGTAGCGGTCTTCTGCATCTCGTAAAAATTTTTCGATATGAGGTTCAGGCTTCCCCCAAAGAAATGTAGTGGTGTTGGGTGGTAAGTAATCAAAAAAAGTTGCGCTCTTGGAGAAAAATAGAGGTAAAAAATATTCGACTCCGGCCGGGGTTAAGCCAGCGCTGACGTCTTGATACACAGAGCAATTACGCGGGTCTTGGTCAAAAAATTCAACCCAGCGATTTTTAAACAGAGCGGTTGCTTCTTTGCCGGATGGATATTCTTGGGCGGGCAGGAGTTCAATGGATTCAACTTGTTGCACAGTGCGTTGGGTTTCAGGGTCAAATTCTCGCAGAGATTCCACTTCGTCGTCAAAAAGCTCGATACGGTACGCGCTTGGGCTGCCCATAGGGAAAATGTCAATGAGTGAGCCGCGTACAGCAAACTCTCCGTGTTGAAAAACCGTGTCTACGCTGTGGTAGCCGGCATTGTCCAATTGATCTCTTAGGGCTTGAATGTTTAAGCGATCGCTGATATTCAAGACGAAGCTTTTACTTAAAATATGTTGTTTGGGGGCAAGTCGATGTAATAGGGTGCTGGCCGCGACAACAACGATGCAGCGCTGCCCCTGAGACAGGCGATAGAGAGTGCGTATACGCTCCGAGATAATGTCTTGGTGGGGGGAAAAAGTGTCGTATGGTAAGGTTTCCCAGTCGGGAAACGGCAAGACTTCTGGGCTATCGCTTATGCCCTTTAGGTATATTTTCAAATCTTGTTCAAGTCTGCTCGCTTCATTGTTGGAGCCAGTGACGACAAGCGCAACCCCTGGTATCTTGCTGGCAGCATTGGCGATGGCCAAAGCACCAGCGCTACCCAGAAGGTGGCCCCATTGAATTCGATCCCCTTCTTTTTTAGGGAGTGGCGGTGAGAGAGGGGTTGCCGTTGCGCTTTCTGGTGAAGTCATTGTCAATCTATTCTTTTGCTGGCCAATACGCCGTTAATTGAATTGCCGAATCGAATTTGGCGGTGGTAGTTCTTTACAAAACCACAGGCGCTGTGGCCCAATAAGCGCGCTCTGCTAACAAACAACAGAAAGCGGCGCCATTCTAGCTTGTGAACGGTTTTTATTTAAGTGGTAATACTGGCGTCTTTGTTGCTAATTCAGATTGGCGTGCATTAAGTCTTACCGGGTTTACTCTAATGCATCCCGTCGCGGTTGACAGCGGAACGATCAAAATACTCGGCTGGATCCTTTGCAGTTGCTGTTAAAGGTGTTGCCAACCCATGGAGCCAAGCAAATCACCGAGCATTGAGGGACAGGGGCTAGTGACCGCCAGACTATTGAGTTGTTTTCGGTTTCATATTTTGACTTAAATCTATAGTGGGACGTGTTGCAGTAGAAGTGCAGCATTGAATAATTTTCCATTTAACCACACTTGCTATGGAGTTATGGCGTCTGCATCACTATAATGTGCGCGGCTCGAAAATGGTGCACAAAAATCTATAGGGTTCGAACGGGCAGCTCTTTTTTTGAAACCCGCCGATTGGGGTTTAAGGGGTGCTGAGAGCCAAAGTGCAAGCCAGCAGGTACTGAATGAGTACCTTAAAATCGCATAATAATAACTCTCAATTTGGAACATCAGCGTGACTGTTCGTTCCCGTGGGAGTTTTTTGCGTGAAATTTTTTTGCTTATCGGGAGCAACAGCCCGCTAAGTTGACAGTTTCCAACCATTATTAGGCAACGACGTATGATTAAGATCCGAAAGGGATTGGATCTGCCCATTACCGGCAGCCCCAATCAATCCATAGAGGACGGTCCTAAGGTGCGCTCTGTTGCCATTGTCGGCTTTGATTACCACGGTATGAAGCCAACAATGGCGGTGCAAGTAGGCGATAAAGTTAAGCTAGGGCAGGAGCTCTTTTCCGATAAAAAAACGCCAGGCGTCATTTTTACTGCTCCTGCAGCGGGTACAGTATCCGCCATTAATCGAGGCGCACAGCGAATTTTTCAGTCCCTGGTGATTGACGTCGATGGTGATGAAGCGATTGAGTTTTGCCATTACGATGCGGCCCAGTTAAGCGGTTTAGATCGAGTAGAAGTGCAAGACAACTTAGTCAAATCCGGGTTGTGGACAGCGTTTCGTACCCGTCCCTATAGCCGTGTTCCTGCCTTGGACACTACGCCGTCGTCGATTTTTGTGACGGCAATGGACACACAGCCATTGGCTGCGGACCCTGCTGTGATCATCGCCGCAGAGGCTGATGCATTTGCCAACGGGTTGACTGTATTGGCGCGTTTGCTCGAAGGCAAAGTGTTCGTTTGCCACGCGACCGGAAAGTCGGTACCGAAAGGTGAAGGCAATAATATTGAGTATCGTGAGTTTGGCGGGATTCATCCCGCTGGCAACGCCGGCACCCATATTCATTACCTGGACCCTGTTAGCGCTAACAAGACTGTGTGGGCGATCGGTTACCAGGATGTTATTGCGATTGGCAAGCTGTTCGTTACCGGCCGCCTCTCTTCAGAGCGAATTGTCTCCCTGGCAGGCCCTCAAGTTGAGCAACCCCGATTGGTGCGTACCCTGTTAGGTGCGAATCTAGAAGAACTCACCGCCGGCCAGTTAAAAACCGGCGAAAATCGAATTATCTCTGGATCCGTGTTTGGCGGAAGATCAGGCGGAACGGCAGTGAAATTTTTAGGCCGCTACCACCAGCAGGTGAGTGTGCTATTAGAAGGTCGAGAGCGCACCTTTATGCATTACATGCGTGCCGGCTTCAACAACTATTCGGTTCTTCCTATTTTCATCTCCAAGTTAACAGGCGGCATCTTTAATTTCACAACCTCAACCAACGGTAGTGAGCGCGCTATGGTTCCGGTTGGTGCATACGAAAAAGTCATGCCTTTGGATATTTTACCCACGCAATTGTTGCGTTCGCTCATAGTAGGCGATACCGAAACGGCACAAAAGCTGGGTTGTCTTGAATTGGATGAAGAAGATTTGGCCCTGTGCACCTTTGTTTGTCCAGGCAAATATGAATATGGACCTATATTGCGCAACAATCTGTCGCGCATTGAGAAAGAGGGCTAAGGGCATGATACGCAAGATATTCGATAGCTTAGAGCCCCATTTCCACAAAGGGGGCCGATTCGAAAAATGGTATGCCTTGTATGAGGCGGCAGACACCATTTTCTACAAACCTGCAGATGTCACCAAAACCACAGCTCATGTGCGTGATGGCATTGACCTGAAGCGCATAATGATCACTGTTTGGCTGTGCACTTTCCCCGCCATGTTTTACGGTATGTACAACGTTGGTTTACAGGCCAACACGGTTATGGCGGATATGGGAATGGCCTCCCTCGAAGGCTGGCGCGGTGCCTTAATCGGCTTCTTAGCCGGCCATGATCCCGCCAGTATCTGGGACAATTTTGTTCTGGGGGCAATGTATTTTGTGCCCATCTACATGATTGTTTTTATCGTCGGTGGCTTTTGGGAAGTGCTGTTTGCCATGAAGCGTGGCCACGAAGTGAACGAGGGATTCTTCGTAACTTCGGTGCTGTTTGCTTTGTCCTGCCCCCCCAGCCTACCTCTTTGGCAGGCGGCATTGGGTATCAGTTTTGGCGTTGTCATCGGCAAGGAAGTTTTTGGCGGAACCGGCAAAAACTTTGTTAACCCAGCGCTTGCGGGACGTGCATTTCTGTTCTTTTCTTTCCCCGCGTATATGTCCGGTGACACTATTTGGACTGCGGTCGATGGTTACTCCGGTGCTACAGCCCTTTCCATTGCTGCCAGCCAGGGAATGGACGCGCTCAGTCAACAAATTTCGTGGATGGACGCTTTTGTCGGCAACATGCACGGATCCGTCGGTGAAACCTCCACTCTTGCCATACTTCTCGGTGGTGCGGTCTTGATGATTATGGGTATTGCCTCTTGGCGGATTATCTTGGGTACCTTTTTGGGGATGGCTGCCACTGCGTATCTTTATAATTTTGTTGGAGGGGAAACGTCCAATCCTATGTTCTCCATGCCGTTCTACTGGCATTTCGTTGTCGGTGGTTTTGCGTTCGGTATGATCTTTATGGCGACCGATCCGGTATCAGCGGCCATGACCAATGCTGGAAAATTGTGGTTCGGTGCTTTGATTGGCTTTATGGCAGTGACCATTCGTGTGGTTAACCCGGCGTTTCCTGAAGGAATGATGTTGGCGATTTTGTTTGCTAATCTCTTCGCCCCTCTCATTGATCACTTCGTAGTGCAGTCCAATATCAAACGGAGGTTGGCACGTGGTTAATAAAGACTCTACCCAATTCACTATCATAGTCGCACTGTTGTTGTGCTTGGTGTGCTCGGTGATTGTGTCCGGTGCATCGGTTATGCTTAAGCCGGCACAGGCCGCCAACAAAGCAAAAGACTTTAAGCGCAATATTTTGTCGTCCGCTGGCCTTTTGGTTGAGGGCAAGACCGTGGACGAACTGTTCTCGAAAGTGCAAACCAAAATCGTAGATTTACAGGAAGGTACTTTCAGTACTGACGTAAAAGCCGAAAGCTACGACCAACGCAAAGCGTCAAAAGATCCGGCTTTATCTGAGCCACTGGACCCGGCCATTGATATCGCCAAACTGGGTTCGCAAGAACGCTATGCGAAAGTCTATTTGGCAAAAAATGACCAGGGCAAACAAATACTGATTTTGCCAGTTCGCGGCTACGGTTTGTGGGGCACCCTCTACGGCTTTATCGCCATTGAATCTGACTATAATACAGTGGTAGGTCTGGGTTTCTATGAACACAAAGAAACACCTGGATTGGGCGCTGAAGTGGATAATCCACTGTGGAAAGAAAAGTGGTCAGGTAAAAAACTGTACGATTCCAGTGGTGACGTTGCGATTCAAATCATCAAAGGATCCGTTGATGCCAATACGCAAAACGCACAATACAAAGTCGATGGCCTATCCGGTGCGACCTTAACCAGTCGCGGTGTACACAATTTGCTGCACTACTGGCTGGGTGAAAACGGCTACAAACCATTTTTGCAGAACCTGAAGAAGGGGGCGGCGTAATCCATGAAAATGAAAGAGCTTTTATTTAAACCGGTTCTGGATAACAACCCAATTGCACTGCAAATTTTGGGCATTTGTTCTGCTTTGGCAGTGACCAGTAGCCTGAAAGTAACCTTCGTAATGTGCATTGCCTTGACTTTGGTAACTGCATTTTCAAATTTCTTTGTATCCATTGTGCGCAATTACACGCCAAATAGCATACGTATTATCGTGCAGATGACCATTATTGCCTCCCTGGTGATTTTGGTGGACCAGGTTCTTCAAGCGGTGGCTTACGATATCAGCAAAAAGTTATCGGTGTTTGTGGGGCTGATCATCACGAACTGTATTGTGATGGGACGTGCCGAGGCCTACGCCATGAAAAACCCTCCCATCCCAAGTTTTATGGATGGTATAGGCAATGGTTTGGGCTACAGTGCCATGCTGTTGACTCTGGGTGTGATTCGGGAGTTGTTTGGTTCTGGCAAGCTGTTTGGCTTTGAAATTCTTCCCGTAGTCACCAATGGTGGCTGGTATGTACCCAACGGCTTATTGTTGCTGCCTCCCAGCGCATTTTTCTTGATCGGTTTGATCATTTGGGGGTTGCGCTCCTACAAGCCTTCGCAAAAAGAAACCGAAGATTTCAAGATTGCGCCTAACTCCACTGTGACCAAGGAGATTGCATAAATGGAAGCGATGATCAGTTTATTCGTTCGTTCCGTATTCTTGGAAAATATGGCACTGTCGTTTTTCTTGGGTATGTGTACTTTTTTAGCACTGTCCAAAAAAATTGAAGCGGCTATTGGCCTTGGTGTCGCAGTGGTGGTTGTTTTGGCAATCACTGTGCCAGCCAATAATTTGTTATTGACTTACCTCCTGGATGAAGGCGCTCTGGCTTGGGCTGGATTTGAATCCGTAGACCTGAGGTTCTTGGGCCTGATTACTTACATCGGTGTGATTGCGGCTATCGTGCAAATCATGGAAATGGTGTTGGATAAATACTTTCCATCCCTGTACAACGCACTGGGAGTGTTTTTGCCATTGATTACAGTGAACTGCGCAATTTTAGGCGCTTCACTGTTGATGGTTGAGCGTGATTACGACTTTGGTGAAAGTGTGGTTTACGGTTTGGGTGCGGGTGTCGGTTGGGCATTTGCGATTATCGCCTTGGCGGGTATTCGTGAAAAACTCAAATACAGTGATG
>JBNKFP010000052.1:0-13945 GCA_050289365.1 Cellvibrionaceae bacterium
GCTCGTATTCCTCAGGAAGGTTCGAAAACACGCGATATCACAGGTGGTCTGCCGCGTGTTGCTGACCTGTTCGAAGCGCGTAAGCCGAAAGAGCCTGCCATTCTGGCGGAGATCTCAGGTACCGTAAGCTTTGGTAAAGAGACAAAAGGCAAGCGTCGTCTGGTGATTACACCGACGAATGGTGAGTTGTTAGCAGATGGCTCCACCTATTACGAAGTGTTGATTCCGAAGCATCGTCAATTGACCGTGTTTGAGGGTGAAACGGTTGCCAAGGGTGAAATCGTCTCCGACGGCCCAGCCAACCCTCACGATATTTTGCGCCTGCAAGGTGTGGAAGCTCTAGCGGCCTACATCACCAATGAGATTCAAGAAGTGTATCGTTTACAAGGTGTAAAAATTAACGATAAGCACATTGAAGTGATCGTTCGTCAAATGTTGCGCAAAGTCGACATCATGGAAATGGGTGATTCTGAATTCGTTAAAGGCGAGCAAGTTGAATACAACCGTGTGTTGGAGATGAATGAGAAGTTGCGTGCGGAAGATCGTCAACCTGCGCAGTTCGAGCGTCAACTCTTGGGTATCACCAAAGCGTCCTTGGCAACGGAATCGTTTATTTCCGCTGCTTCGTTCCAAGAAACCACTCGCGTACTGACCGAGGCGGCTGTAACAGGCAAGCTTGATGAATTACGTGGTTTGAAAGAGAACGTGGTTGTCGGTCGATTGATCCCAGCCGGTACCGGTTTGGCTTACCACGCTGAGCGTCGTCGCAAGCGCGAAGCCGCCATAGTGCCTTCCGATGGCGTCAGTGCTGCAGAAGTTGAAGCTGCGCTTACGGAAGCCCTTAAGTCTCGAGTTGAATAGTCGCCCAAAGCGCTGATCAACCCTTGACGCCTGCGGGTGGTGCAAGTAGAATGCGCCACCCGCAAATCCTGCGGGCGGGCAGCTATTGTCCGTCACATTTGTTTAAAAGTCTTTCTTGGAAGACGTAATTGATTATTTTCGGAGTTTATTTTCATGGCAACGATCAACCAGTTGGTTCGTAAGCCGAGAAAACGCAAAGTTGTTAAGAGCGACGTTCCTGCATTGCAGCGCTGTCCTCAGCGTCGTGGTGTTTGTACTCGTGTTTACACTACTACCCCTAAAAAGCCTAACTCAGCACTGCGTAAAGTTTGCCGTGTGCGTTTGACCAATGGGTATGAAGTGACTTCTTACATAGGTGGTGAAGGCCACAACTTGCAAGAGCACAGTGTAGTGTTGATTCGTGGCGGTCGTGTAAAAGACTTGCCAGGTGTGCGCTATCACACCGTACGTGGTTCTTTGGATACATCGGGTGTGAATAACCGTAAACAAGCTCGTTCTAAATACGGTACCAAGCGTCCTAAGTAAGTTCCTCTGGAATTTACGCGCGTTTTTTCGATTAAAAATCAGTAAGGCTGAGTGGCTATTTCCTCGGAAATTTCTCATCTCAGGCAACCCTGAATAAAAGTGAGTTTTTGTTATGCCTAGAAGAAGAGTCGTCGCCAAACGCGAGATCCTTCCGGATCCTAAGTACGGAAGTCAGTCTTTGGCGAAATTTATGAACCATGTGATGATCAGCGGTAAAAAATCCATCGCTGAAAAAATCGTCTATGGTGCATTAGAAATCGTAGGTGAGCGTCTGAAAAAAGACCCTGTTGAGGTTTTTGAAGAAGCGCTTGAAAACGTCGCCCCACTGGTTGAGGTTAAGTCTCGCCGCGTTGGTGGTGCCACTTACCAAGTTCCTGTAGAAGTTCGCCCTTCACGTCGCACCGCTTTGGCTATGCGCTGGTTGGTTGAATATTCTCGAGGCCGTGGTGAGAAGTCTATGCCAGCACGTTTGGCCGGCGAATTGATTGACGCTGCACAGAGCAAAGGTGGAGCCGTTAAGAAGCGTGAAGACGTGCATCGTATGGCGGAAGCCAACAAAGCATTTTCGCATTTCCGTTTCTAATTATCGCTTTGTAGTGAATCCAAAAGGCAGCGTACTCCGCTGCCTTTTCCGTATCCGGCGTGCGGCAAAATTCGCATAGAACAGCGAAAAGGTTTGAAAACCAGAGCCGTATTCTCTCTTTTTTTTGTTCTATGCCAATTTGAAAGCAATGGTGTTCATTCTTTTGGGATGAACTTACCGCTTCAAATTTACACACTATTCAGGAGACTCTGTCGTGGCACGTAAAACTCCCATTAAGCAATACCGCAACATAGGTATCTGCGCTCATGTTGATGCGGGTAAGACCACAACCACTGAGCGCGTTTTGTTTTATACCGGTGTTTCTCACAAAATTGGTGAGGTACACGACGGTGCTGCAACCATGGATTGGATGGAGCAAGAGCAGGAGAGAGGCATTACGATCACCTCTGCGGCGACCACCTGTTTTTGGCACGGTATGGGCAAGCAGTATGAAGAACATCGTATTAATATTATTGATACGCCTGGGCACGTGGATTTCACTATCGAAGTAGAGCGATCTCTGCGGGTGTTGGACGGTGCAGTGGTTGTTTTGTGTGGCTCTTCTGGCGTTCAACCCCAGACCGAAACCGTGTGGCGGCAAGCCAATAAATATCATGTGCCGCGGTTGGTGTTCGTTAATAAAATGGACCGGGCCGGCGCGGATTTTATGCGGGTTGTGAAGCAATTAAAACAACGTCTTGGTGCTTTACCCGTGCCTCTGCAGATGACCATCGGCGCAGAAGAAGATTTCAAAGGGGTCGTGGATTTAATCAAAGGGAAATCCATTATCTGGAGTGAAAGTGATCAAGGAACATCATTTGAATACGGTGAAATTCCCGCTGATTTAGTCGATGAGTGTGCCGAGATGCGCGAGTTTCTCGTGGAAACTGCAGCGGAAGCATCCGACGAGTTAATGAATAAATATTTGGAAGGCGGCGAGCTGACCGAAGAGGAAATTAAGGGCGGTATTCGTGCGCGTACCTTGGCCAACGAAATCGTTCCAGTGCTCGGCGGTTCCGCCTTTAAAAACAAAGGTGTGCAGGCGGTCTTGGATGCTGTAATCGACTTTTTACCTGCTCCGGATGAAGTCAAAGCCATCGAGGGTGTTTTAAAAGACGGTGAAACCGTAGCAACTCGAGAAGCCAAAGATGAAGCGCCATTTGCGGCACTCGCATTTAAAATTGCAACAGACCCCTTTGTGGGCACCTTGACCTTTTTCCGAGTCTATTCCGGCGTTTTAAAAACCGGTGATGCGGTCTTTAATCCGATCAAAGGTAAAAAGGAGCGCATTGGTCGAATGGTGCAAATGCACGCAAATGACCGTCAGGAAATAAAAGAGGTACACGCAGGCGATATTGCTGCGGGGATAGGCCTAAAAGATGTCACGACCGGCGAAACCTTGTGCGCGATTGATCAGGTCATCACCCTGGAACGTATGGAGTTTCCGGAGCCGGTTATCTCTGTGGCGGTGGAACCGCGCACCCAGGCGGATCAGGATAAAATGGCTATTGCCCTAGGTAAGCTAGCCCAGGAAGATCCTTCGTTCCGGGTTCGCACCGACGAAGAAACTCTGCAGACGATTATCTCGGGCATGGGTGAATTGCATCTCGATATTATCATTGACCGTATGCGTCGCGAATTTAATGTTGAAGCCAATATTGGTAAGCCGCAGGTGGCCTATCGCGAAGCCATTCGCAATACCTGTGAAATTGAAGGCAAGTTTGTTCGCCAATCCGGCGGTCGTGGTCAATATGGTCATGTTTGGATTCGCTTTGAACCCGGTGGCGATGAAACTGCAGAAGGGCTGGAGTTCGTCAATGAAATTGTCGGCGGTACGGTACCAAAGGAATTTATTGCGCCAGTGGCAAAAGGCATCGAAGACCAAATGAAAAATGGCGTGCTTGCGGGCTATCCCCTGCTGGGTTTAAAAGCCACGCTATTTGATGGCTCATTTCACGATGTTGACTCTTCTGAGATGGCGTTTAAGATAGCGGCCTCCATGGCGACAAAAAAACTTTCCCAAGAAGGGGGCGCCGTCATTCTTGAGCCTATGATGGCCGTGGAAGTGGTGACGCCGGAAGAAAATATGGGTGACGTGGTGGGCGATTTGAATCGACGCCGGGGTTTGATTTTAGGCATGGAGGACAGTGTGTCGGGCAAGATCATTACTGCCGAAGTCCCTTTGGCGGAAATGTTTGGTTATGCCACAGATTTGCGCTCTGCCACTCAGGGAAGAGCGACCTATACCATGGAATTCAGCAAATATTCTGAAGCGCCCAATAATGTGGCGCAGGATATTATCAGCCGCAACGGCGGCTAAGCTTAGAAATTGCGCAATAGGCTTTCATATTGAAGGCATATTGAGTAGGATCAGCACCTGCGCTGTGCCTGATACCATCATAAAATGCATTTGATGTCATAAATGATGATTAATGTAGCGGTAGTTTTTAAAAAATAGATTCTGAGCTTAAAGCAGGTAGTGAGACTTTATGTTCAGGACACAATCTCGCATAAGTATTTTGAGTTAAGAGGACCTAGCAAGTGGCTAAAGAAAAATTTGAACGTAGTAAACCCCACGTAAACGTGGGCACCATTGGTCACGTTGACCACGGTAAAACCACCTTAACGGCAGCACTGACTCGCGTTTGTGCTGATGTGTGGGGCGGAGCGGCAGTAGCATTTGATGGTATCGATGCTGCGCCAGAAGAGAAAGCACGTGGTATTACCATTTCCACGGCTCACGTTGAATACGAAAGCCCAAGCCGTCACTACGCTCACGTAGATTGCCCAGGCCACGCTGACTACGTTAAAAACATGATTACCGGTGCGGCGCAGATGGACGGAGCCATTTTGGTTTGTTCAGCGGCAGACGGTCCAATGCCACAAACTCGCGAGCACATTTTGTTGTCTCGTCAGGTAGGTGTTCCTTACATCGTTGTGTTCTTGAACAAAGCCGACATGGTTGACGATGAAGAGCTGTTGGAATTGGTTGAAATGGAAGTGCGTGAGCTGTTGTCCAGCTACGATTTCCCAGGCGACGATACTCCCATTATCATCGGTTCAGCGTTAATGGCGTTGAACGGTCAAGATGACAAAGAAATGGGTAGCACAGCGGTTAAAAAATTGGTTGAGACGTTGGATGAATACATTCCAGAGCCAGAGCGCGCGATTGACCAGCCTTTCTTGATGCCAATCGAAGACGTGTTCTCAATTTCCGGTCGTGGAACAGTGGTAACCGGTCGTGTTGAGCGCGGAATCATCAAGGTTGGTGAAGAGATTGAAATCATCGGTATTCGCGATACCACCAAAACCACCTGTACGGGTGTTGAGATGTTCCGCAAATTGCTTGACGAAGGTCGCGCAGGTGAGAACGTTGGTGTGTTGTTGCGTGGTACCAAGCGTGATGACGTAGAGCGTGGTCAAGTATTGGCTAAGCCTGGCACAATCAAGCCGCACACTAAGTTCCAGTCAGAAGTGTACGTATTGTCCAAAGAAGAAGGTGGTCGACATACGCCATTCTTCAAAGGCTACCGTCCACAGTTTTACTTCCGTACTACAGATGTCACAGGCGCGTGTGAATTGCCAGAAGGCGTTGAGATGGTCATGCCCGGTGATAACGTGCAAATGGAAGTGACCTTGATTGCACCGATTGCGATGGACGAAGGTCTGCGCTTTGCGATCCGTGAAGGCGGTCGTACAGTTGGTGCTGGTGTGGTTGCGAAAATCATTGCTTAAGCCATAGCTCAGCGATTGAAATGAAAAGGGCTCCTGACGGGGCCTTTTTTTATGCCACTATAAAATTCGTATGATCCATGTTAAAAAACCGTCTTTACGCGCTTTTGCTTATTTTATGTCTTTGTTCTTGCCAGCAAGAAACGACGCGATCTAAGCCGATCAATATCACCGTAAGTGGAAACCTAAGTCGATGTTCTTCTGCGCAATGTGAAAGCATTCTGGGCCGATATTCAGGGAGTTATTACCAGTGGAGAGTGACCATCCCAGGGGCATCTGGCGATCGTAATACTGATCCGCTTGTTGCTGATTATCAGCTTAGCGCTCCCTCTTACTCAATGAGTGCGATCTATTTTGTCGATGAATCCATGACTCAAAAAATAGGCAATACCGAGTATTGGGGGCCGCTGAAGATTCACGTTAATCATTGCATCAGACTGACCTGTACTCCTGCAGACGATTTCGTGTTGATCTATTTTCATGATGATTATTCCTACTTTTTACGGTTCAGTGGCAACACAAACGCGAGATTGGATTCCGATGCCATTCCCTCAGTGGAGCAGCTCAAAAATATGAGCGTATCAGTCAGTATATTGGCTGCCGAAGCGAATTTTTCGCTTCTTGATCGGGAGCCTAGGGTAATAAAGGTCTTGAATTGATCGTCCGGGTTAAGGCCGTTAACAATGTTCATTTAATTCTTCTGAGAAATGATTAAAGGAATGTTTGTTGGTGAAATACGAAAAACTGTAACGTTTGAATTCGAACTAATGGTAGGCAGATGATCGTAGGTTAAAACGTGGGGGGAGAAAATCGTCAGAGTGCCTATTATCCGCAAAGACATAATAGACTCAACTCAGTGGTGACACTACGAAAGGTTATTCTGAATGTAAGGAAATTGGAGAAGATGGAGCAAGCCCTTTCGGGCTTGCTCGGGTAGGGATTAGTAAGAAATAACGACCGTTGAAATACTGCGTGCAGGAATGTTAATCGTTGCACGTTGGCCATTCGTTGAAACAGTGCCTTCTGTACGAGCGGCTGTACGCGAAGTATAGGTATAACTTGCGGCGGTCGCGTTGACGGGTAACCCGATGGTTACGTTATTTTTATCGCTGCTATCCTTGTTGATGATAACAATAGCAATTTTATTGTCATCGCCTTGGTATGCAGTGATAAGAAGGTTGTTCGAGTTGGCGGCACCGGATTTAGAAACTTTAACTCGAGTGTAACCTGGGCGAACGTATTTCGAGAACTGCGAGAATGCCCAGCCTCGTTTCAAAATTTGGCCATTGGGTGTGGTCAAATAGGCCTCACCACGGCTCTCGCCGATGAAAGAGTAGTAACGTTTTGCCCACCACCAGATATAAGCATTCCAGTACGACTCCATAGAGTAGTGAATCGATGCCATAACGTCATCCAGTGTTTCATTCCAAACTTTTTGGTTGGATTGGTCGGCCCATGGACTGCTGTTTCCGCTTTTGGGTTCGGAGCCGTTAATGTTGTCGGCGGCATGGTAGTTCCATTCTGTCATCCACACATGTTTGCCTTTCTGTTCAGCCAAGTTGTAGCGACTTAGATTCGCAGCGGGTGAATGTGTGTTGACATTCCAGGGGCCGTATAAATGACCACCGATATAGTCCACTTTTGATGCTGCGGTTGAATCATTCAGGGTCGGATCAGTGTATTCACGTTGGAAGCCAATGGTTTCGCCTACCATTAATTTCGTTCCAGTAATTTGACTGCCATAGCCTTTCAGAAATTCCCGATACTCGTTGCCGCTCCAGTCACAAGACTCGTAATTTGGATGCCAGTTTGGCTCGTTTTGCAGAGAGGTTACGTCAATTTTTACGTTGCGGTCAGCCATGAATTTCACATAGCTGTTCAAGTGATTGGCGTAATCGCCGTAGCGCGAGGTTAAAAGCTTACCACCATTGTTGAGGTCGTTGTTGGATTTCCAGTTGGCTGGAGGAGTCCAAGGAGAGGCCAATATTTGCAATTCGCTGCCGTACTGTTTGGCTGCTTGCAAGGCGCTAACGTGACGGCTCCAATCATTTTGAGATGGACGGATGATGGTGCGAACAATAGACATGCCGAGTTGGTCATTGCCCATGCCAACCAGTTTTTGAGTTTCGGAGCTGGACCAAGTGCTTGAACTCCACATTGGCAATGCACCGCCGAAACCGTCAATCATTTGGTATTTGGTGGCGGTATCTACGGTGATATCTCCGCTCACGGGCTCAACTACAATAGGTGGTACGAATTTACCGCCGTTGCTGGAGTAAATAGCGAAACCACTGATAGTGGCATTATCAATATTAGTGGTTAGAGAGATGGATAAGCTTTTGTCGCTAACGGTAACGCTTGGGATAACAACATCATAGGCTGTATATTGGCCAACTTCGTCATAAATATCGAGATTGGAAATCTTTTCGGCGCCTTCAACTGCGACGTTAAACGACCGTGAGCCGCCCGTTGTTTGGTAGAGTTCGGCAAAGTGCAGCTTCAAGCTGTAGGTCGCATTGGTCACCGGAATTTCATAACTATAGGTACCGTAGCGCTCAGACTGGTATAGGGCATCTTCGTTGGTGCCAGCAATGGGCTGGTCAACTGTCTGCGGCGATCCCCCGGTGGAAAACCGGTCCGCTTCGTACTGAACGCCGTTCAAGGTGGCTGGAGAGTTTCCGCCAACATTGACAGCATAGACAAATGAAGCGTTACCTGGAATGGTGGTGCCTGTACTTGAAGAGCTCGAGCTCATGGTGGCGGTGGAGCTGGTGCTGGACATTGACGATGATGATGTGGGGCCTGGTACCCCGCACGCACTGATGAGTGCTGTAGCTGAAAGCAACAGGCCCGCCCGCCAGCTGTTTTTCATTGTATTTCTATTCATAACTGCCTCATATTGGTAACAATAGGAAACCACTCCACTTTGGTAAACGGATAGGTTAAGTGTATTTTTCAGACTGGTGTTTCGGGATACTCTAAGAGTTGCAAACGCAGGTAATTTGCATCCGAATCCAGTCAGTTAATTTTCCAATCGTCTATACGCCGTGAACACTTTTATAGTATTTTCATTCCATGATGGGGGCGAATGTTGCTGCAACACGGAAAACCGATTCGACAACAATATTGGCCACCGCCTGTGAGCGTTAACAAAATACCTTAGGTGCTCTCTTCAGGTACTTTCTTTAGGTGCTCAGCAGAACCCCACCTAAATGTCGGATCATCATACCTTAAAGGCCGCATTTTTAGTGTGATTCAAATCGACTGTTCTGGTGTTGGAATGGAATTTAGTTCCGTTTTTAGTGTGATGAACATCACATCGATATAATGTGATGGCTTCTATTGAGTCGAAGGTTGAATTTGAGGTGCAACCATGGTCAGACGACTCCAGGAATCAAGGGGGGGCGCTATTTCAATTTGTGTTTGTGTGGTTAATGAGTGAGTTTGGCTAAGTTTTCATATGGGGAGAATATCAAAACACCCCTGGAGACTTGTTTTGCATCTATGGGTGCTGCTTTTGGGAACGGCATATTTGATACAGCTTTAGCCTGGGCTAGTGTGGTGCATTAATCAAATGGCACACATTTATTAGGCGCCATTTGAGGCATGGATCAATTGAAAAGTAAGCGATAGATGACGTTTCACTCTTCGGGAAGCCCCTGTTTTTCTGACGATGGATTTTATTGACAATTAATGATTTAATCGCCGTTCACTAAAATTTAGCGGCATTGTAATTGGACGTTACTACGTGCCCATCTTTTGGTGTGAGCTACTTCAAATGAAAAATAATCGTCCAGACAAGCTCTCTAGGGATAAAGGCGGGTAGACCTAACCCGCTGAGCATATCATCAGACTAACGTATAAGACGTTCAAATGAATCCATCCATTGCAAAGTTAACGGTTTTAGAGAAGGTCGGCTACAGCTTAGGCGATTTGGCGGCGAATCTTGTTTTTCAAACATTGACCACTTTTGTGGCGTACTACTACACCAAGGTTTACCAGCTGGAATTGGGTACGGCCTCCTATATTATCGCTTTAAGTGGTTTTTTGGGTGGTGTGCTTTTTAGCCCCATTATGGGTGTCATTGCTGACCGAACAAGAACCCGTTGGGGGCGATATAGGCCGTGGATACTGGGTACATCTATTCCTTTTGCCGTCAGTATTATGCTGACGTTTACGACACCCAATTTCAGCTACAACGGCAAAGTCATCTATGCCTTTTGTACATTTTTGATGCTTACCATTTTGTATACGGCGAATAATTTACCCTACTCATCCTTGAGCGGTGTGTTGACGGGAAATATGGCGGATAGAAATAGCCTCTCCAGTTACCGCTTTGTTGCGGTCATGGTGGCGCAATTTATTATTCAAGTATTGCTACTGCCTTTGGTGATGATTGTCGGCGGTGGTGATAAAGCGGCCGGTTTTGAAAAAGTCATGATGTTTTTTGCCGCAATCGCAGTCGTCTGTTTTGTCATAACTTTTTGGGTAACCAAAGAACGTGTGGTCGAACAACACGCTGTAAGCAATAAAGTATTCGATGATATTAAGGATCTGTTTAAGAATAAACCGTGGTTGGTTATGTTGTCTGTCGTGGTGTTGGTGTTTGTCAATATTCCTTTAAAGGGAAACTCTTATATTTTCTATTTTGAGAATTATGCTGACGCGAACGCACTGTCGAGCTTTCTACATGCCATCGGTTTTACCGGTTTGATTGAAGGCGTCAAGCAAATATGGCCTAATTTTGTATGGCCTGAAGAGGCGAGCACCTCGGCTTTCAGTTTATTCAATGGCAGTGGTATTATTCTGATGATGGTGGGAATCGGGTTCTCTAAACCCCTTGCCGATCGTTTTGGTAAGCGCAATGTCTTTGGCACATCTCTATTTGTATCCACCTTATTTCTTGTCAGTTTTTATTTTATTCCGAGAGACGGTGTCTATTGGATGTTTTGCTCGCAGATACTTCATGGTCTCTCTTATGGCGTATCTATCCCGCTGTTATGGGCGATGATTGCGGATGTGGCCGATTACTCGGAATGGAAGAATAATCGACGGGCAACTGCTGTTATTTTTTCTGCAATGGTACTCGGATTAAAGGCGGGCTTAGCATTGGGTGGCCCATTGGTACTTGGAATTCTCGGGCTTTACGGCTATCAGGAAGGGCAGGAGATGCAGTCTGACACTGCCATTTATGGCATAAAAATGTGTATCAGCGTATTTTGTTCCCTACCGTTTTTTGCCGCTAGCGGGCTAATGATGTTGTACGAAATTGACAAAAAGATGGAGAACTCAATCGAGTCTGACTTGGCGGAGCGCCATAAAAATACTCAGCCGTCTCTGTAGAAACCGCGCAAGAACCAGGTCAATATAATGCATTCAATGCATCTTCATTGGCCTGGGGTTGTCAGGCCTGTGCAACGTGTCCCAAAATTCCATTGGCATTTTTATACTAATTCCAATAGCCGCAGTAAATAACAAATGGTTCACCTGCCATTGTCGAATGAGCGAAATCATAAACTGAGTACACTAGACGGGGGAGGCTGCGCAGAGTTAAAAACCCATTTTTTCAATAAAACTCCGGTTGTACTACCTAGGCCGCAGCAACGGGTACCTGCGATTCACGAAAGAATGATTTGATGAGTTTTTTGTTCGCCTTTATGGTCTCTAGGTCTTTTCGTGCTAGTTCTTTTAATGACTCCCCTCTTTTAAGCGGCTTTTTTGATTTTGGGGTAATCGATTGTTCACCATGGCTTTATCGTCCCGCTTGTAAGCCCGACACAACGGCGCTTGCGGAGTCAACCTCAGTCGATGCAGTGTGTGACCTATCGTGGTGACGCTGATTTCTATATCAAAGCGATCTGAAATTCATTTGGCCACCATCTCCCTCGTCCAAAGACCAAAATCATGTTGCCTTGGATCTTGTCTAACCACCCAGCGCTTAACTTCTTCCTCCTCAACATTTGTCAAGGTTCTGTTCCTGCCCGTGCGAGCGACAGTTTCGAGCTTTTACAGCCAGGCACACTCGTGTCGTTTTTAGATCGAATCAAAATCATTAACGGCATAGACTTTTGTCAGTTGAATAGTGTAGTCAGTGCGGCCTTGATCATTTATTTGTATCCCAAAGGATTTCAAGTTGCCGGGTTAATTATTGGGCAAGAGGAATCCGGTCGTAGTTGGCGTTTCGCACTTTCTCGATTGCGACAACACGAGATCACAGCCTTCGCTTTCAACAATAGACGCGGGATTACGTTGTTGATGACCCACATTTTTCGTGCAGTCTGATAAATTGAAATGGTGATTTAATCTGGAATGTCAATTCCAGTCCGTTATTTACTTTTACGTTCCTTTTGGATTCCACAGATTACCTGTTCGAGCGCGCTGTCGAACAAGTGATTGCTGTCCAAGGGTTTTAATTCCTGTTGTTTGAGCTTTTGTGCGGCCTGTTCAAGGCTTAGATCAGTGATTTTTTTGCCTATGCGATTGACAAAAATATAGTTATCGTACTCTGCGATAATAGCCGCTAAGCGACAGCGTACCCATTGATCTTGAATTTTTAAATTAAACCAAGTCCCTCTGCTAAAATTTCTAATCTGGTCGATATATGGCTGTAAATTTGGTTGGCTTTTGGTTGTGTTATCTTTCTGGACCTCCTCAATTTTTGCTTTTATTTTGTTGGCCGAGATTGCAGTAGGCAGCTTATCCTTATGCGTCTTCGTATCAGTCGATTGTTGTAAAAGTTCTACTACCGCTTTGTCTAATTCTGCTATCAATTTCTCCATCTCAAAGACATTAAAGTGAATCGCTTGAAAACCCTCTTTCAAGCGACTTTTAACGTCGAATAAGCTACAACCTAAGTCCTGAGATTCGTGTGCACTGGCTATCGGCTGGGTGCAGAGTACTAAGTCGATTAAGGTTTGGATACAGTCGTCCCAGTTGTTGCTGTGTTGGCCAAATTTTAATGCAACAAATATCATTACTTGTTTCCAGCCTCGCTGAATAAGATCATGAATGGCTGGTAGTATCTTCAGGTTTTGATATGCTTCGGCAATAGTTTGCTTAACCAATAGGCTGGCCTCTTGATTTCTCAGCCTACCCAGTTCTGCACTGTACAAGCGTTTTTCGAATAGATTAATACGTTGTTTCTGTAATTGGTTGAATTGATCCAGGTCGTTCAAAGCATGCTTGAAGTCCGTCTCTTTAGGGTTGCTAAGCGACGCGATGTGTTGAACCATGTTTTCGATCTGATGAAAAAGTGGATCCTTAGCCAGTTGATCTGGTGTCTGGTCTTGGCAATAAACAAGTGCTTCTGTGATTTGATTGATCAGGGTGCGGGCTGCGTGATTAGGATTGTCCAAGAAAAAGGGGTCGTGGCGAGCCATATTGATCAGCGGGCTTCGCAATTGTTCGACTAAATTATAGGATTTTTGTGTCGTCGGGAAATAGGCTTTCAAGTGATCGAATAAATTGTCTAATATGCCCGCGTAGTCACAGTTTTGTTGGGTTTGCAGATCATGATGATTCGTGAACGCATCACCATTGAGTTCTCGATTTGAAACGTGCGATGGGTATGATGTGTCCGCTCCCCAGGCTGGCTCAGACGTGCTTTCGTGTGCGGGTGTGGAATGTTTGGAACGCGATTTTACCTGATTTTTAGAGACGTCTGAAAGCCCAATTTGAGCGTCGAGTAAACATGCTTCGAGCTCTGGGTCCAGAGGTAAGTCCACCCCTTTTGCGAACTTTTGCGGTGACAGAAACGCATTTACGTTGGGAGGCGGTTGTCTGCTGGGTTTATCGGGTCTCGTGGTTTGAAGACGTATTCCCCGTGCATCCAGTATGGCGTTTTGTTGCTGATAAAGAACGCTTAAATTTCCTAATATTTCTCTATCAAACACTTTAAAAAATATCATTATTGCTTTGGTGCTGATATCAATTGCGTGTACTGACTCGACAAATACATTGGTGAGCGTATTGGGACTACTTGGCACAGTGTGTTCATTCGTATCAGCCAAAACGATCGAGCTGATACGTTGAGATAATTCAAGCAGTCGCCCCCTGTTAGTATCTGTTGAACGTCGGATCAGCGATTCCTTGGCCATTAACTCCTCCATGTCATCAAGTCCAACCAAGCTGAGCTCGCAAGCGGAAATTTCATTGTCATTATGCAAAGGCTGGTTCGTAGGGTGTGATTGATTTAATTGGCTATAAGCTTTATCAAGATTTTTAAAAAAGCCTATTTTTACTTCT
>JBNKFP010000053.1:0-13885 GCA_050289365.1 Cellvibrionaceae bacterium
CTTCGAGCACTGCTTCAAAGGGTGTGCGTTTGAACTCATCGATTTCCAGTTGAATTCTCTCCAGCAAGACTATGGCATTGTTAATCACGATGCCGGCCAGCGAAATTATGCCGAGCAGGGTCATAAAGCCCATAAAGGAGCGCAGCACTAATAAACCGACAATGACGCCAATCATTCCGAGTGGTATGGTGAGTAAGACGATGCTGGCTTTGCGCACGGAGTTAAATTGGCCCACCAGTAAAATCACAATAATCAGTGCGGCAATGGGTAACTTGTCCATAATGGATTGGTTGGCTTTGGCAGAGGATTCCGCTTCGCCACCGAGTTCGTAGCGGTAACCCAAGCCCCAATCTTTAGATACAGTGTCTAGCCAGGGTTGTATTTGCGCAAAACCCTCAGCGGCGGTGTAGTCTCCTACCAATTGCGCACCGACGGTAACCGTTTTGGTGCGATCACGTTGTAGAATTTTTCCGGGTTCCCATACCACTTCAATATCGGCGACCTGTTCTAGCGGTATGCTGGTGCCGGAAGATTGCACGTAAACCGATAGTCCTTCTAATTTTGTGATATCACTTGCCAATGCTGCTTCAGAACGCAGGGTAACAGGAATAATGTTGGAGCCTTCGCGATATTGCGTGAGTTGTACACCCGTCATACCGGTTTGCAGCGAGATGGCAATGTCTTCACTGCTGACACCGGCGCGCATTGCGCGGGTTTGGTCGATGTTAACCAGCAGTTTCTTCGAGCGAATGCCCCAATTATCGGTGATATTTTTTAAATTGGGGTTCTGGCTCATCTCCTTCTTCAGTTCACCGACAATTGCAAACAGACGATCCGTGTCGCTCCCGGAAATACGAAACTCCACGGGATTATCTATAGGCGCACCGGTTTCAATTTTTTTAAATTTGGCGACAACATCCGGGTAGTTGTTACTGACAAAGCCTTCAATTTTTGCCATGGCGCCGTCAATCACTTCGGCGGACGTGGTATTGATGACCATCAGCGCGTAACTGGGGGAGTTGGGTTTAGGTGTGTGAGTGAGCACAAAGCGCGCACCACCATTACCGATGTAGGATACCCAATCGGTGACTGCCTGATTGTCATTTACCTGTTTTGCTAATTCTTCTGTCACAAAAGTTTCGACTGCGGCCACCACTTGCTCCATGTTTTGCAAGGAGCGGCCCTGCGGTAGTTCCAGCTCCACTTTGAAATAGGCGCGGTCTGAAGGAGGAAAGAAAATATTGGGCACGTATCTCAGGCCTTGCAGTGACAGCACAAAGATTGCGACGACTACGACAAGTGATGTGTAACGAAATTTAATCAATGACGCCAATATATTTCGGTACGCGCTATAGAATGTTTTGTTGGCCTCCTGCTTCGATTCTTTGACCTTTAAAAACATCACACACAACAAAGGAATGATGGTCATGGATAGCACCCAGGAAACCAGCAGCGTAATGGTTACAACTTTAAACAAGGATGCCGTAAATTCGCCCGTGCTGGATTCAGCCAAATAAATGGGCAGGAAGGCGGCAGCCGTTGTTAAAGAAGAGGTCAGCAATGGAATCTTTAATTCATTGGCCGAAGTCACTGCCGCTTCCACTTTGGTTTTACCGTCTGCGATTTGAACCATGATGCTTTCCGACATCACGATGCCGTTATCCACCAACATGCCTAGCGCAATGATTAATGCCGCCAAGGAAATCTGATCGAGCCCAATGGCGAACACATCCATCACTAATAAGGCGATGAGCATACTAAATGGAATGAGTGCAGCAACAATGAAACCGGTGCGCATGCCCAAGCTGAATAACATCACCAAGGTGACGACGGCGATGGCCTGCAACAGGTTAGAGACGAAACTTTTAACTTTGATGTCGACTTCTTCGGGGGAAAAATTGATCACGTTAAAATCAACGCCAATGGGGTAGGCGTTTTGTAAACGCTGGGTGATTTTCATGACTTCATCGCCCAAGGTAATATTGTTTCCACCCTCTCGCATAGAAATCGCTAATGCCAAAGCGGGTTGACCACTGGAATTTACTTTGTACTGGGCTGGATCGATGTAAGCACGATAGACATTCGCAATGTCTTTTAGCAATACCAAGGTTTGAGAGTTGGGAATGCGAATAACCGTATTACGGATATCCTCCACCGATTCAAAATTACCCGTCGCTTCCAGCAGGATGCGCTCGGGCCCCAAGGTGACGGCGCCACCGGGCGAGACGATGTTTCTGGAATCCAGCATTTGAGAGAGTTGATAGGGTGAGATATTGAGTTCTGACAGGCGCGCATTGTCATAATCAATAAATACACGTTCTTCTTGTGCGCCGAAAACATCCACTTTAGCGGCATCACCTATGCGCAAGTATTCACGGCGCGCATCCTCGGCGATTTGTTCTAGCTCGGCATAGCTGAAGCCTTCACCAGTGATGGTAAGGACAATTCCAAAGACGTCGCCAAATTCGTCGTTCACAAATGGGCCGACAATACCCTCAGGTAAGTCTGGCACCACGCTATCGACTTTGCGTCGCAGCGAATCCCAAATGGGGCGCATGTTTTTGTAACTTTCTTTGATGTTGACCACAACAATGGATACACCAGAGCGTGATTCACTGGTCACAAAATCCAGCTCGGGCATTTCCTGAATCACTTCTTCAATTTTGTCGGTAACCAGTTGTTCAACTCGCTCAGAGCTGGCACCGGGGAACTGGGTGACAACCTGTGCTGCGCGAATGGTAAAGCCGGGGTCGTAGGCTCTGGGCATGGATTGAAATGCCATAAAACCCGCCAACAGCAAGACGCCTAACAATACAAACGCTGTGCGATTATTTTCTAAAGAGAACTTAGTCAGGTTCATGATGCTGTCCTTAATTTTTTGCCATGAGTGCGACGTGCATGTTGGGTATGATTTGACTCATGCCTGCGGTAACCACTTCATCGCCTTCAGCCAAGCCATTCGTGATTTCAATGCCATAAGGTGAGATATCGCCAACCTCGACATTTTTTCTTGCAATAATTGCGCGGCCTTCGATCCGCGCTTCTTGTTGCGGGACTGCGACAAATACATAGCGGCCATCGCTGTCCTCCAGAACGGCCTGAGGGGGCAAATAAGCCACGTGGTGAGCGCCAGAATCTCTTTCAAACGGACGCACTCCCACCACAGCGGACATACCCGGCAAAATATTGAGTGCAGTGACGGGCGGTAAACTCAAAGTCACAGGATAGGTTTGGGTCCCCGCATTGGGTTGGGTTGCGATTTCTTTAATGGTAAGAGGAAACTGAGTGGCTTCGTGCCCTTCAAATGTGGCGTACAAATCAGGGCGAACATTTCCACGCTTGGCCTTGATCATGACGCTTTCGGGGACTTCAATGGTGATGACCAAAGAGCTTAAATCCATTAAGGTGACCACGGGTGTGCGCGCCGACACTTCAGAGAAGTTGTCGATGTGGCGGCTGGCAATGTAACCCTCAAACGGCGCCCTGATGGTGGTATATGCCAAATCTTGTTTTGATTTCTCGAGCTGCGCTGCAGACACGAAATACTGAGCTTTAATCTTTTCGAAATCGGCTTGAGCAATGATTTGGCGTTCGATCAATGTCTTGGCGCGTTCGTACTCACTCTTGGAGCGATCATATTCAGCCTGTTGTGCCTTAACCTGAATTTCGAAATCGGTTTGGTCTAGTTGCGCCAATATTTGGTGTTGCTTAACCAAGTCCCCTTGAAGAACGGGTAACTTCTTCAAGGAGCCACTGACACGAAAAGCCAGATCCACTTTGCGATCTGCATCCACCACCCCGGAGAATTCGCGGCCACCGATTTCATTTTGTAATGTCACTGTCAGAGTGCGGACCGGGCGAATAACTTCTTCGGCTATAGCTTGATCTTTATCTGAACAAGCGTTTAGACTCAATACGAAAATCACCACACTCGTGCTCAATAGTTTCCTGCTCATCTGTTTTGCTCCTAATTGTTTGCAAAATAAAATGGTAAAACGTTGAATTAATGAAATTAATAACTACGAATACCTTAATCTTTATGTGCTGGGGCATGGGCAGTGCTGGCATGGCCACCATGAATTTGTCGCGAACCTTAATCTTGAGATTCATGACCGATTATCTGGATATTGCCGCCACTGCAGCGGGGTTAATTTTTGCTTTTTCCAAAATCTATGACGCAATTACCGACCCTTTAATGGGGCGTATTGCTGATCACCACTCCTTACGCTCAAACAATTTCGCCCTGTTTATCCTGCTTGGAGCGATAACCTGTCCGGTAGCGTACCTGTTGGTTTTCAATGTACCGGCTTTTTCCAGCAGCCTATTGACGCTTTGTTACATGTTGTTCACGCTGTTGTTTTTTGCCACGACTTACACGATATTCAGCGTGCCTTACCTGTCCATGTCCGTTGATCTTGCTGAGCATTACCACCAGCGTAATTTCTTGCTGTCGTTTCGCGCCATCGGCATTGCTGTAGGCGGTCTTATTGGGGGTTTGCTCGCACCTCTGTTGCTGTTTAAATATGGCCGCACTCAAGCTGGCCATGAATCCATGTCTTTGGTGATTGCACCGTTCATTTTGATCTTTCTACTGTTTGCTTATCTTGCCAGCCGACAGAGTGTACCCAAGACAATCTCAGCTCCCGATCAAACATCCTTTAAATTCAAACTCGGTTTGCTGAAAAACAATCCGCATTTTTGTGTCTTGATCTGTTCTAAATTTGTCTTTTTTACGGGTGTTTCTGTGTTAAGCGCTTCGGGAGCCTACTTCACTCAATATGTATTGGGCAGATCAGACCGTTTCATCGCCCTGTTTTACCTGTGTTTTTTTGTGTGCGTCATTCTGTTTCAACCCGTCTGGCTTAAATTAGGTAGAACCTTTGCCAAACACACGCTCTTTGTTTCGTTTTGCCTCGCGCTGGCCTGCATCAACTTAACCTGGTTGCTCAGCTCCCCGGAAGAAAGCATTGCTCTGTTTATCTTTCGCGCTTCACTGATTGGTGCATGTTTTGGCGGCATTATTGTGATGGGCCAGTCCATGCTGCCAGATACCATCGACTACGACATGAAGATGTCGGGAATCAATCGAAAATGCTTGTTGGCTGGAATATTTTCGTTCGCTGAGAAAAGCTCGACCGCATTAGGTATTGCATTGGTCGGTCTGGTTCTCGGCCTTTGTGGATATATGGAGTCTTCTAACTCCGAAACTATCATCCAACCCACAAGTGCAATTCGCGCCATCTACCTCTGTTTTAGTGTGCTTCCCGCGGTATTTATGCTGGCGAGCGCGTTATTGATGAAACGTTACTCTTTATCTGAAAATCACCTGGCTGAGATTCAGACAAGAGTTTCGAATCAAGCTGGGTAGAATAATTTGCAGGTTTCCAACCTCTTCGATCTTGTGCTCAATCCAGGCTTGAATTTCAAGGCTTATTTCGGAGTCAGCGCTGCGATCTGCGTCATGCTGAAATCGTCCTTCCACATTGACCAGATTTGAAATCATTTGTAACCCTCTTTTCGTATCGAAAAATTCATCCGATACCAAATTGTGGTGATGCAGAAGGCTCTTATGTTTGATGGAAATTCGTTTATTACTTAAATCAATAATTTTCACTTCGCCACTGCACAATACCTTGTCGCCACGCTTTTCAATAACCAACGCGCTAGCACCTTTTGCCAGCCCGACCTCCCCGGACAAGGAGTGTTTTTGAATTTCGAAGCTGATGTGATCTTGCGGGTGCCACAAACGAAATGCCGATATTTCTTTACCATTCGCTAAACGCAAATTTTGGTAACAAAAGTATTTAAACCACTGGTACACCATTTCACTGTTTATTCCGGCTAATTCCCGATGCCGGATTGAGGTGGAAATCACACCACGCGCCACTCTATTTTGGCGAATCGACGCTGAATCTAACGAGCGCATAACGGGCTGCTTGAGCCAGTTTTCGAGTT
The DNA here is from genome assembly GCA_050289365.1 of Cellvibrionaceae bacterium. GTDB lineage: Bacteria > Pseudomonadota > Gammaproteobacteria > Pseudomonadales > Cellvibrionaceae > JBNKFP01. The sequence continues at coordinate 5,956 of JBNKFP010000053.1, forward strand.
CAGAAGGTAATCTGTCGTGTGAAAATGTGTGCATCGCTTTGCCATTCCAATCTGTTGATGCATAAGATACGCTAACGCTTCTAAAACCCCGTTGGCTGTGAACGACATATTATTGGCAAATAACGACAATCCTTTGGCAAACCTTGGTTAACTATCTATGCGAATTCTGGGCAAATTAGAACCGACGGTGTCCTCCGCTGTATTCTCTTCCTATGTAGAGGCGGCCATAAAGATGGGGGTGGATAAAGGAGAACTCATTCAGGCATCCGGGATGGCGCTGGAAAGCTTGACTGACCCCGACGGCAGACTCCCGTTTTCCGCCTTCACCTCAATTCGTCGAGTATTGGAAGACTCTCTCGGTCCCGCATACGGGCTGAAAGTTGCGGAGACCATGACGGAAGTGAAAGCGACGGTCATCGCTTATTTGCTGGCGAACAGTAAAAACCTGGGCGATGCATTCAAAATTTTTTCGCGTTACCGCAGCATTGCAGCGGAATTTGAAGCCCCTGTACTCAAGCTTGAAGCCGATAAGGCAACGTTTGGATGTCGCTATGGAAAAATCAATGTGATGATGAGCGCCGCACTCATTGAGGCAGCACTCGGTTTTTGGTTGATTCGTGGCAGGCACTATACTGGCGTCGACTGGAACCCAAGCGAAGTTCATCTTCAAGGAAAAGCCACGGATACTGAGGTATATGAGCGCATTTTCCGTTGTAAGGTAATCAATGGCGCTAAGGATTCCGCGCTGATTTTTGATCGGGATTTGCTGGATTTACCCATCAAAAATTCGGATAACAACCTGCTCAATTACCTGACCCCTATAGCCGAAGAGGTGGTTAAAAATCTGCCTGGCAATCAGAATGTGAAGCACCTTATACAGGATAAGATTTTCGCCTCACTGGAAACTGGCACTATTTCAATCGACAGCGTTGCCGACCAGCTTCATGTATCAGCTCGCACCTTGCAACGGCGCCTGGAAGACGAGGGCACGTCTTTTGCGAGCCTACTCGATGAGACGCGGCATTTAGCCGCGCTGGAGTACCTTAAGGATAAGCGTATTTCCATCACGGAAACGGCCTTTTTACTTGGCTTCTCTGACTCCAGCACTTTCTACCGCGCTTTCAAGCGTTGGACTAAGCAAACCCCGGCGCAATTTCGAAAATCCCTCTAGCCTTGTCGCTAATTACCTTTTTTCACACCATCCCTCCCTGTTGTCGTCATTTACCAATGAGTTGTCATTCTGTGCAAATGTCGCCTGGCTATTAAAAGCATAAAGTGCCTCTACCAACATTAAGGAGGTTGCCCATCATGCTCACACTAAAATCCAAACTCTTAATCGCTATTTTGTTATTGCCGTCTCTAGCCTCAGTAACGGGGTGTGTGGCGGTCGCGGCCAATGGCGGCGCACTCGCGGTTAAAGGCCTGCCCCGCGCGGAATTGAAAGAAAAAGCTGAGGCAGGAGATGTGCAAGCGCAATACGAATTAGGGCTTGCCAATTGTTGTATGGGCGTTGGCTTTGACACTCAAATTGCAACCGAGTGGTTGTGCAAAGCCGCCCATGCAAACCATCCAGATGCCATGTATGAACTGGGCAGGATCTATTTAGGGGAAATTTCCAGAACACCTGCACCGGTACAGAAACTTATTAGACTCGCAACCGCAAAAAGCAGCCATCCACACGCGTATATGTGGTTATCGCTAGCAATGCAAAACGGGCAAGAAAAGGCTATGAAAAAATTAGCCAAACTCGAAGAGGGTATTAGTGAAGTGAACAGGCTGGCCTCTATTTCACTTTTAAGCCGTTGGGAAGCAGCTGTGTGTGAATACAAGGATGTATTTCCTGAACAGGCAGAAGACTAAGTGGAACCTTTGCTGGAAACAATGAGTTATGTTAGTGGCCGAACTTCCGACTAAACCTATGTGTCCCGAACATTCAGGGCGCATTTTATGGGTTAACGTTTCAAGTTAGCAGTGCTGAGCGAAGTTTGAAGCATAAACTGTCAGTTTCGGCCAGGTTATGGGTTACCCGACAAATAGCCGGATATGGCTATTCTGATAATGGTGCCCAGGAGAGGGTGAGGCAAGCGTTTATGAAGCACTGCTTCATGCGCAGCCGAACGACAGCAGTCTGCGATTGCTGGCCGGGAGTCCCGACTGCTTTTAGGTGCCCAATAAAAAAGGCTGATCCTTTCGAATCAGCCTTTTTGTATTTGGTGCCCAGACCCGGAATCGAACCAGGGACACAGGGGTTTTCAATCCGGATGACAGTCGACTCTATTAGGCGAAAAAAGCGTATTTTCGCAGCATTTTCTTGCACTTTTCTGACTATTTGAGGTTTTCTATTAGATCCTTCTTAGAACGAATTGGATGCCGTTTCCTGCTGCTACGACCAGAGAGTGAGCAGACAATTTTTATCATAAAAATCCGATGCACCGGGAAGCCATGAAATCACTGAACAGCACGTCAGCGGGTAGATTGTACGCCCGCACCAGTGAGACAGTTGAATTCCACGCCTCATCAGGTACTTCACTCATACGTTTTGAAACAACTCGACTTGTGGCATTACAGTTTGGCGCTTTGCGCTTTCTGTCTTGATTTACCGCATAAGTATTTCGCCTCCGTTAGCTCAGTATCAGAGAATTCTAGGTCGGTTGAAGCAACGTAAGCAGGTTTGACGGGTAATGCCTTAATATGATCATTGGGGAATTTGAAATTTTTTTGCACTCGATGCATAAAAAATAATCACCTGAAATGTGAGTTCAGGTGATTAACATTGGCCTGTTTGCAACGCTTTTACGCTGAAAAAATAAAAGAGAAAGTCTCTAGCGGGAAACTTCTATCAGTGTTGGACTCGAATTGAAAATTCGATAATTCGATTAATGAAATCTCACTCCTCTTCAACGCTCCGTTACAATATTTTACCTAACCCGAAAATTAATTCTTTTAAATCAATGGCTTGGCGTTTGGCACGGTTGTAGCAAAAAGGATGTTTAAGCCATGCACATTATCAAGGAAAAAAATGATGAACAGTCAGGTAAAAGAAATTAAGAAAATAATATCGCTTTCGGGCGCTGAATTATTGGTTAAATGTTTGGAAGCAGAAGGGGTGGAATTTATTTTTGGAATTCCCGGTGAAGAGAACGTCGCCATGATGGATGCTCTTCTAGAAAGTCCCATTCGATTTATTTTAACCCGACACGAACAAGGGGCCGCATTTATGGCCGATGTATATGGACGTTTAACGGGTAAAGCCGGTGTGTGTTTAGCGACACTAGGCCCAGGTGCAACCAATTTGATCACCGGAGTAGCAGATGCAAATATGGATTTGGCACCGGTAGTCGCCATCGCAGGCCAAGGCTCAACAACAAGGCTTCACAAGGAAAGTCACCAGATTCTCGATCTGGTGGATATGTTCAAGCCAATCAGTAAATACAGTGTACAAATTCGTGACCAAAGGGTGATCCCTGAAATTGTCCGCAAAGCTTTTAAGGATGCAGAGCGGGAAAAGCCGGGTGCGAGTTTCATCGAATTTCCGGAAAACATCGCTTCAGAAAATGGATTGAACTTGCCAGCATTGCGAGTGCAGAAGGCACCACCGTCTGTTCCTTCAGAAGCAAAACTACTACAAGCCGCTGAGATGATTGATCAGGCGGAGCGTCCTGTGATCCTCGCAGGAAACGGCGTTATTCGCGGCTCAGCAAGTGCGGCTCTAATCCAATTCGCCGAGCAAAGTCACATTCCTGTAGCGACCACGTTTATGGCCAAAGGAGCGATTCCCGCCTCTCACTCACTGTGCCTGGGAACAATTGGACTGCAGGCGCAAGATTATGTGGCCTGCGGTATTCATCGGGCTGACCTTGTGATCTGTGTTGGCTATGACATGGTGGAATATCATCCACACCTTTGGAACGCTGATAACACTGCCAGCATCCTTCATATCAGTGCAAATCCAGCCGAAGTAGATAGCCACTATCAGGTTGCAAGCGGAGTTATTGGCGATATCTGCGCTGCTCTATTCGGCATAGCCCGTCTATCGCAAAAACGCCACGGTAATTTCCCCAGTGAACTGCGGCACACCATTCGACAAGTGTCAGGGGAATATGCCCAAGACTCCAGTTTTCCACTCAAACCACAAAAAATTCTTTGGGATTTACGCCAAGTTTTGGCTGCCGATGACATAGTTATCAGCGATGTTGGCGCCCACAAAATGTGGGTTGCGAGAATGTACCAAGCTGAGTCACCCAATACCTGCATTATTTCTAACGGTTTTGCTTCCATGGGGATTGCGGTTCCGGGGTGTATTGCCGCTCAACTCGTTAACCCAAGCAAGAAAGTTGTTGCGGTTACCGGGGATGCCGGATTTTTAATGAACTCTCAGGAAATAGAAACCGCCATGCGCTTGGGATTGGCGATGGTCATTCTGGTTTGGAATGACAGCGAATATGGCTTAATTAAATGGCATCAAGAGCGGCGCTACGGACGACCTTCGAACATTCGTTTTACCAATCCAGATCTAGTCCAATACGCCCAGAGTTTTGGCGCCAAAGCCTATCGCGTAAAAGCCGCTGATGACTTGTTACCCGTTTTGCAAAAAGCCTTAGATGATGACACCGTTGTGGTGATCGACTGTCCAGTCGACTACAGCGAAAACATGAAGCTTACTGAGCAGTTGGGCAATTTAGTGTGCCCAATTTGAATTCATTGAGCCGAGGAGAATTCAGCATGAATCCGAACAATACCCTTATTGTGACATCGCCCTTTGATGGTCATATTATAAAAGAACTAGCCACCGCGTCTTTGCGCGACGTAGAAGGTGCACTGCAGACCGCACATCGATTGCATCAGCAAAAAAAGTCCCGCTTGAGCCTGGAAGCGCGTTTACAAATTTTAAACTCCGTTGCCACTTTAATGGAGCTTGAGATTACATCGTTGGCCAAGTTGATTGCGCTTGAAGGCGGTAAACCCATTGTCGATGCGCGTGTGGAAGTTCGTCGTGCCATCGAAGGAGTGCGATGCTGTGTCGACGTCTTACGCACTCAGGCCGGCAGGGTTATTCCCATGCAACTCGATCAGGCAACTACAGGTAAAATCGCCTTTACCCAATATGAACCTATAGGTGTAGTGGTTGCGGTCAGTGCGTTCAATCACCCCTTAAACCTGATTGTCCATCAAGTAGCCCCTGCAATTGCTACAGGGTGCCCTGTGATTGTTAAACCGGCGGCAGACACCCCGTTATCGTGTCTGCGATTTATTGAACTTCTTTACCAAGCTGGTCTCGCGGAAGAATGGTGTCGCGCTTTGGTTATTGAAGACTTGGATGTTGCCGAAGCTTTAGTCAGTGACTCCCGTGTGGCGCTATTCAATTTTATTGGCAGTGCCAAAGTCGGCTGGTCTTTGCGCAGAAAAACTGCGCCAGGTACTCGCTGTATCCTGGAGCACGGTGGCCTGGCACCGGTGCTTGTTTATGACGACGCCGATTTGGAATTGGCAACCGAAAAATTACTAAAAGGTGCGTATTATCACGCAGGTCAAGTCTGCGTTTCGGTGCAACGTATTTTTGCCCACCGAAACATTGCCGATGAACTCGCTAACCGAATGGCCCAACGAGCCAGACGGCTGGTGGTTGGCGATCCGTTGGATGAAGCAACCGAAGTGGGTCCTTTAATTCGCCCGAGAGAATTGGCTCGGGTCGCAGATTGGGTTGCTGATGCAGCCTCCGAGGGGGCGCATATATTATGCGGTGGAGAGCGATTTGGTAGCAGTTGTTTCCTCCCCACTCTGGCAACCCATGTCCCTGAAAACTGTAGTCTAAATCAGCACGAAATATTTGGTCCAGTAGCCCTTATACAATCCTTTGACCGTGACGAAGACGCCTTTTCGGCGGCGAACCGCTTGCCTTTTGCTTTTCAGGCTGCAGTTTTTACTCAGAGACTCGAGCGAATGACAAAGGCTTATCACAGTCTCGATGGGTCCGCTGTGATGGTAAATGACCACACAGCTTTTCGCTGCGATTGGATGCCTTTTGCAGGGTTGAAGCAGTCGGGTTTAGGTATAGGGGGTATTCCTTATACCGTGCATGAGATGCAAGTAGAAAAAATGCTGGTTTTATCAAATTAAACAAAGGAGCTTACCCACCATGAACACTGAAACCATTTCCAAAACCAGCGAGTTTGTTATGCATTTTATCGAGCTGGGTGCATTGTTTTTTATCTTTTTACTGGGTCTTGGGTGCCTGCTTCTGGTTTATATCTATCTTGCCGATAAAACCCAAAAGCGTCAGGCCATTCGCCGCAATTACCCTGTTATTGGTCGTTTGCGCTACGTATTTGAACACTTGGGTGAATTTTTTCGGCAGTATTTTTTTGCTCATGATCGAGAAGAATTACCGTTTAATCGTGCGCAACGCACGTGGGTTTATCGGGCGGCAAAAAATTTGGATTCAACCATCGCGTTTGGCTCTTCTCGCCCCCTCAATCGCCCTGGTGATGTTGTATTTTTAAACGATTTTTTTCCTGTTCATAAAGAGCATGCACTGCCGCCGAGTGAACTGTGTTTTGGCGAGGGTTTTGCCGAGCAACCTTATGTCACCCGATCCGTATTTAATATTTCTGGAATGAGTTTTGGCGCACTGTCCGAACCTGCGGTACGAGCTTTATCAATTGGAGCAGGGCAAGCGGGGATATGGATGAATACTGGAGAGGGCGGTTTATCGCCTTTTCATCTTACAGGAAATTGTGATTTGGTGTTTCAAATTGGTACCGCTAAATACGGAGTGCGGGATGAGGAAGGCAATCTTTCAGACGAAAAGTTGATCGCGCTTGCGCAACTAGAGCAGGTGAAAATGTTTGAAATTAAAATGAGTCAGGGCGCAAAGCCAGGCAAAGGAGGGATATTGCCTGGGGCGAAAGTCACCCCACTCATCGCTGAAATCCGTGGTATCAAACCGGGTGAGGATTCCATAAGCCCCAACGGTCACAAAGAAATTCAATCGGTAGAAGACGTACTCAACATGATTGTTCACATCCGTCGCTTAACGCGGAAACCCGTGGGTTTTAAATGTGTTATTGGTACGAGTCGTTGGCTGGATGATATGCTCCAGCTTATTCACCAACTTGGTTCCCATTACGCGCCCGACTTTATCACCATAGACAGCTCCGATGGTGGCACCGGTGCTGCGCCACAAAGTTTAATGGATGCTATGGGTTTACCCTTGAGCCGAAGTTTGCCTTTGGTGATCGATAAATTGACGGAGTACGGGCTTCGCCAGCGAATCAAAGTAATCGCTTCGGGGAAATTAATTAATCCGGTCGACGTAGCCTGGGCTTTAGCAATGGGGGCAGATGCAGTCACCTCTGCGCGTGGATTTTTATTTTCGCTAGGGTGTATTCAGGCATTGCAATGCAATAAAAACACTTGCCCAACCGGAATCACCACCCAAAACCTGGATTTGCAGAAGGGGCTCGATGTCGCAAACAAATCAGATCGAGTAACACAATATGCAAAAAATATGGTGAAAGAAGTGGGCATCTTAGCCAACTCCTGTGGCGTGCCTGAACCTCGGAAATTACGTCGAGAGCATCTGAATATCATTGATGCTCAGGGAATCGCACAACCATTGATTCAGGACTTTCCTGGCGAAGTCGGAAAGCCAGTTGAAGCGACAAATTTGCCACTGGCATTAAATCCAGTACACACGTTGGAAGGGAATGTCTAATGGAAATAACAATACTAATGAGCCAAGTTTTACTGCTGGTTAGCTTGGCGATTGCGGGATTAGTCTTACACCGGTTTACAGGTCTCGATATTTCATTAACTTGTATAATAGTGGGTGTCCTGGCTGGAATTGCCATACCATTTTGGAAATTAGACACAGGTTTGCGTGCGGACAATATTCACGACTTGGTATTTTATGTCATTCTACCCGTGCTTA
>JBNKFP010000054.1:0-13740 GCA_050289365.1 Cellvibrionaceae bacterium
AGTAGTAATTGCAATAGCTGCAGCAGTTGCAGTAGTTGCGGTGGAGGTGGGGATTAGCCCGAACCATTTATTTTTCGCTAATGTTTTTTGATTATGCACTGGAAAGCAAATCAATATTGTTTTGCAGCTGCTCTTTAGCCTCCAATAAAAGGTTGGATCGCCCTGTACCAGTTTTCAGCCATTTTTTTATAGCCAGCTGAATTCGGATATTTCCCATCGCTTAGACCATAGGATGGGAAGCTGCTAAACTGATCGACAAAAATAATATTGAACCCGGCTTTTGCTCTTAACTGAACGATTGCCGGAATGGTCTTGTTGTACGAATTGATGAGGACAGATTTTTCTGGCCAGGGAATTAAATTCGATAACACTAAGAGCGTCTGTGGATTGTTATCCAATATCCTGTCAATCAATATTTCCAGGCGACCCGGTGCGCCACCTGGGATGAACTTTAAATCCTCTGTGCCAATGTGCAATAAAACGATATTGGGATTGCCATCTATAGGGCGGTCCTTGGGTATAAAATTATAGGCTTGTTGAATGATCCAATCTCTGTGGCCTTCATGGTCACGGGGAAACACATAACCATCTAGCACAGTCGGGCCATTGCTAAGAGTCCCAATAAAATTAACTTGAATGCCATCCAGTAAAGCCTTGTGAAATAATTCGCTGCGATATCCCGCACTGTCTGAGGAACCTAAACCTTCGGTAATTGAATCGCCAAGCGGTAATATAGTGCAGGGTTCATTTTCGAAGCAGAACTGTTTGACGGTGTTGGTGCCACTGGAGGAACTTGAGTTGTTGTTCGTTTCCGATGGCACGCATGCGAAAAGTGTGAAACATAAAGATGCAATTAGGCCTATTTTTATTTTCATGGCTACGCTTGTTCTTCGATGTAGGGGAATTGAGACACTAACATAAACCATTGCTAGCTCAATGGTTAATTGCTCGAATTGAGACATTTTTATCAAGGATTCTGGTGTGAATTAAATCATAAAGTGCTAATGAAATTCGATTAAGGTCTGGCGTATTAAATGGTAAAAATGAACTTATACTAGTTAAAAATTATGAGTATTTGTCGTTGGTCGACGTTTTTGGTGTGAGCTAAGCCCTTTTATGCTTAATGTGTTCACTAACTGCTGAGAGTAATGATTAACAATATTGCCATCTTTGTCGCACAATGATGGCGCATTGTGGGGCTGTAGACGGAGAGCTAAGATTGAGGCAGTGGCGGGATAGGGGCCTATCTGCGTGGCCCCCTAGGTTGTTGTGTATTAGGGTAATCTGCCGGAAACCTATTCTATTTCGCGGCAGTCATTGGGGATGTCGATCTTGCCCAATTTGTAAGGACGCGCTTGTTTTATCAAAAGCGTTCTACTTGAGCCAAGAAATTTAAATTCTGATTCCATGCTGAACCAGCGGTTTTCGTTGGAGGGATCTAGCCGCTGTTGGAAGTGATTCTGTATGGCACTCATTGAGCAGGCCAGCGCTCGTACTTCGGTTGAGCTGATTACTTCGCCGTCGACTAAATTACTGTAGCTGTGGTAAGTCAAAGTGGGTGTTCGCGGAGGCCATTGATAAATCAGTTGCTCTGTCACAATGCCGGGCGCAGGGTTGGTAACACTGGCTTCTCCCGCTTGGCTATTGAAGTAATACTGGTCTGTCCGCGTGGGTGACAAAATGTTGCGTGCTACTGCCACACCATTTGCGCGCTCGTTGGTAAAAGCTTTGTGTACCAGGATCGCCATGGCAACGGATTCCTGGACGACATTGGCGTAAAGGCGCTCATCAAAAGCACGGGGGTTCCATAGGCTCGCCCAGACTGTTTTTATGGCCCGCTCAACGGTTGCTTTGTCGTCATCAAGTTCAGCGCTGATGGATTCATACAGTCCTGCGCCGTTAAATTCTTGCAGGTCTTCAGTATTGCTGCTGCTGCGGAAACGTACCTTTTTGTTGCCGAAGCGCTCGGCAACCAAAGCTTCAACTTGCATGATCAGGTTGGCATCCACCGCGTACTCCATGATCATTTGTTTTAGTGTATTCAGTGCCAGCTTGCGGTAACCGGAATCTGTCAGAAACAGGTTGTCTTGCAGCAAGCTGTCTAGGTAGGTTTGTGCACCACTGGCATTCATGTGCTTTAAATAGTGGCTCATAGGAATCGCAAAGGCGCCCTCTGGCAATTCAAAATTCGCTCCTTCTGAGCAGCGGGTTTGGCGCTGATCAATTCTGTAAAGCTCCGCCAGCTGTGCAGCTTTGGCGCCAATGGTGGGTATGTCGTTGATATCGGCGTTGGCTAGGTCAAGCAACTGCGTTGTCTGACTGTCGAGGCGTGGTATCAAAGGCTCAGACTGGTTGTTCTGTTGTGACCAAAACAGCTCGGCTTCAGCAGCGTCCGCCAAGCGCACACTGTAGCCTCCATCATTGACTTCCAGGCGCACCAATTTACCGAGCAGGGGTTTGAAATCGGGGTGAGTGCTGGCATTGGGTAGGGCCATGTTCGGTGTTTTGCGGCTTTGGCTCAATATATTGACGTGAGCGAGTGGCGTTTGGAATGCTTCAGTGATCAGGCCAGCAACAAAATCGATATCGTTGGGGACATCATTGGTTATCACAATCATACGGCTGCCCAAAGTGGTGTTGGGCAGCTCACCCGTTGGAATATAGGTCAATGTGCCATAAGCAACCCCGTGAGCAAGCCCCTGATAGACAACATTGGCAAAGGGGGCGTTGGGGCCAACCAATGGCAAGCTGCCCTCAATTGCCCTCACACGGCTCACTTGGTCTGCATCTTGGGGGCGGAGTGACCATGTATAGGGTGATTGAGTCATCGACGTAACCCAGTAAAATGCATCGCGCATTTGTTCCGCAGTGATCACGTCGCCGAAGGTGAATTCGATGTTATTCAGATTTGCATTGGCGTGCTTGGACAGGGTGCCCAGGTGGTAGCGTCTGGTGAGATTATTAAAATAGTTATCCACCGAAAATTCCCACCAGCCGTCGTTAAACAGTTGATTCTCAACGGCATTACAGCGATTGAGGGCGGGGTCCTGGTCAATAATTTCGCGTACGAAGGTGTAGTGCAGCGGCCAAGCCCTAGAACTGGTGAAGTGCACCGCATTGTTCAAGTCCAAGTCGATAATGAATTTCACCGATTCAATATTACTTTCCGCGGCGCCCTCTGCTAGCACTGCAAAATCATTTGGTGTGTAAATTCCTCGAGTACGGTTGCCCAGTGGTCTCGAATCCAGTGGGTCGCAGGTGTTGTTGAGATTGGGACTGCTATTGTGGCAAAAGCGGAGTTGGAAGGGGGAGGCTGGATTGCGGCTCAACACTTTGCCGTTTGGCCAAAACATAAACGGCACTCGGTCTACCGCAAGGTGAGTGCTTTTATCGTATAGTACGGCAATGCCTTCATTGAATGCTTGATCAGCAATGGGTTGCACCATGGCGCTGTTGATGGTCAAGGACCAAACTTCACCACTATCCAAAACTCGGCTCGGTAGCTCTATTCCATAGGCGCTGTCGTAGTCAGGTAATCCTGACGTCGGAGGATAGGGAGCGAGCACCAGTCGCAGACTGTTGAGATTGATCGCTTGATCCGCGAAGTTTTTAAATTCAACAAACTCCGCGGGGAAAAGCGCGAGTTCATTGATGCCTACCCCGGTCGGTGAGATCTGTGGCCACTGGTCTGCCGAGAATGGGGTGAATTGCTCTAAATCTGGTACTGTCGGTGTGGCGTTGGATCGGCATTCGTTGCCGTTGACTTTGTTGGGGCTCGGATAACGACAGCTGACAAAGTTACCACTGCCGCTGGGAAAGCGGGCATAACTTTGATTGGTGGGCAGAGGCGGAATAACCAGTTCTGCAATAATCTCACTGGTCGTCAGGTCCTTGAGCTGCAGAGAGTCACCGCTTGCACTCAATTTAAAAGGGAGGTGCATGGGACCATCTTCTGGATCATCGTCGGCCCAGAGGACAATGACGGCATTGGGGGCGAGGTCAATAGGCGGCAGAGTGTGGAATTCAGCAGCGCTGTCGGCAATGGCGTAATTGCTGAGGTTTAAGGTTTCAGCGGAAGTGTTGACCAGTTCGAGCCAGTCCTCGGTTTGACCGCTCTCATCAATGCTCACCCCGTCATTGCTGGAAACCACTTCATTGATAGCGATTGCAGGGGTTGACGGTTCAACTCCTTTGCAGGCACTAAGAGAGAAAACTGAACAGCCCAGTAAAATGACCCAAAATTTGTCCATTGAAAAGATCTCTTATTGGTATATGTATTGTTATCAGGGTTATTTCACCACTCTATCGCAATAGGGGCCGAGGACTAAAACTTGTTGTGTAATATTTTGTAACGGCAGCGCACTAGTTAGCAAAAAATAGGTCTACTCGGTTCTATTGGAAGGTGGAGTGCGTCCGTGGAGGGTTTTGCGGAGGTTGAGCAAAATAAATGGAGACACTGGGCATGGGGTGTTGCGCTTCTTATATCTCTCTCTGTTCATGGCGTGCTCGTCCTGATTCCAGAGTTTGGTCGCTATAACCTTGCAGGTAAGAGCGAGGGGCGAATCCACGTTAGGCTAATCAGACCCGAGCCTTCAGTGCAGGCGAATGTGTTACCTTTGGTCAGTGCTCAAGATGCAGGGGTAAGTCATAGTACAGAGGCGAGGTCAGTAGAGCCGATCATAAGGTCAGTAGATAATCCGCCGCAGGCGAAGCCAGATCGGCAGGAATTCACTGAGCCGCACTCGCGAGAATCAGAAACGCCTCCTGTTTCCAAATGGTTGCGCAGTTATTTAAACGGCGAAGTGAAATTGTCTGAGGTCGATTTGGGTGAGGCCAATCATATCGATACAAAGGATTCCAAGCGCTTGGGACAAGCCAAATATAGTGATCGGGTGGCGTCGCCAGAGGGAACGGTTACTGTGGGTTTAGATCAGCACCATCAATACGCCGGCCACTGTTTCTTGGAGCGTGCGATTTGGGATGGCAGTAAATCTGTGCCCGTTCTGTATCCCACTGAATGTGATCCGCAAGAGGATGACAGTAAACGATTTTTGGACGCGGTGAATAGACGTATGAAAGTGTTATCCAAGTGAGGAGATGTAGTGCTTGTAGAATTTGCGATTGGTGATGCCTATGGCGCGGGTTTTGAGTTTAAAGCAAAATCCTATGTAAAAAAACACAACCAGCTGCGGCATTATCATGCACATGCGCTCAACCTCCATGGAGGTTGTTACACCGATGATACTCAAATGAGTCTGGCAGTAACAGAGCTGTTACTGAGTGGGGGCGACTGGACGCCTTTGGCTTTGGCGCGAGCTTTTCTTGGCGCCTATAAACGCAATCCTAGGGTGGGTTACGCAACGGGGTTTCAAAATTTGTTGGATTCCGTCGACAGTGGCGATGAGCTTTTGGCGAGAATTAAGCCAACCAGTACTCGCAATGGCGCCGCCATGAGAGCCTTACCCCTAGCGGTTTTACCGCTTGATGAGTTGCGGCACTGCAGCGAGATTCAAGCTGCTGTTACCCATAATAGTGATGCTGGTAGGTTGTCTTCGCTGGCTGTGGCTTTGATGGGGCATTTCTATTATTACAAGTTGGGACCTGTGACGGAGCTTGTCGAGTTTGTATCAGGCTACACCCAGTTCAAATGGCGTGACGACTGGTCTGCTCCCGTCGCCTGTGACGCCATAGAAACCGTCCATGCAGTACTCAGTTTGCTGAGAACGCACAAGAGTTACTTCGATCTATTGGTTAACGCTGTAGCGCTTACCGGCGATGTCGATACTGTGGCGGCTCTGGTCTTGGGGTGTGCTTCGTTGTGCCCCGAATATGAAAGCAATCTACCTAATTGGTGCCAGGAGGAATTGGAAAACGGCGAGTTTGGCCTGACCTATTTGCGGAATTTGGATCAGGCGCTGTTTGAGCGCTACCCACGGGAGGCCAGTTGAGCGTCGAATTGTGTACTCGGAGCCGGTTTGGTAACAACCGTCGAGAAGCACGGTAACAAATTTCATAGCTCTTCGAAATATTAAGACCCCTTTTGTTTGTTAAGTTATTGATAATAATAGATTATTTATTTTTGGCATGGCTTCTGCTTTAGTGCAGGAAAATAAAAACAATAAATAATAACAAATAAGAAATTCATAACTAATAATAACTACAAATAATAAAAATATAGAATTTTAATAATAATAATTAAAACGAAGAATAACAGCTATTCATCAGTCCAAAAGACTTTGACGTGTAGAGCCGATCAAAAAAGGGTCGGCTGAGTCATGCGCTACTTCAATCCCAAATTCCAATTTTTGCCTTTAATTAATACTGAATAAGATTTATGTGTCGCGCGCGCATAGTGCGCCTGTAATTGGCGGTGTGTGTCGGGTGTTGGCGTGAGAGGTGGGGGCTCGGATACGAAAACGGGAAGGTGTTAACCTTCCCGCTGAAATCTTTATAGTCTCGTTTTATTATGATGTAGCCAATTTCGCAAATCGACTTCCATGTGTGCTCGGTGAAATTGTCACCCGCTCTCCAAACTCAATTTCTTTCTATATTATTATTATTTGTTTTAATTATTATAAGTATCTTAGTTTTTTATTATTTATTGTTCTTATTAGTTATCGAGTTCTTAGTTGTTATTCTTTATTGTTGTTATGATGCGACAGTAATAGCAGTATGCGTGCCAGAAATTAAAAACACATATAAATCAATGTCTTACGAGAAATTCCGACGAATGGTAATCCTTTAGTATGGTCTTTTCGTTACCTAAAGTTCCGCGGGGTGTTACCTAGGTATGAACTAGGTAACATAAAATCAGAGATATAGTTCAAATTTTTTCAAGTTGATTTGTTTTTAGAATGAAAATGTAGGGGGCAGGGTAGGTGGGCTTTAATTAAAAAGTACTATATGTTAGTGCCTTTAATGGCTTTTGGAGCTAAATAAGCTGACATCACTGACCGTAACAGGCCTTTTAATCGGTTGTTTGGTGTTGGAATCTTCAGCTTGGGTGAGTAGCCCAGTCGAATTACGATTTACTCACCGTATTGGGGGTTTTATTACGGGGGATTCCTAAGCGCTGTCGGCGCTCCCATAGGCACTTGCGGCTGACTCCGAGTTTGCGTGCGAGTTCGGTTTCGCTCATCGAATCTTGATGCTCGAGAACAAAACGCTGGAAGTAGTCCTCTAGTGACAGGTCCTCATTGGGTTCATTGCTTTTATTCGACACCCGGCCGACATGCTCATCGTCGTAATGATCGTCCATATGAACTAAGTCTAAATCGATTGCCAATAGTGAATGGTTGATCTCCTTTTCGTCCTCGCAAAGGATTACGGCTCTCTGTATGGCATTTTCCAGTTCGCGGATGTTGCCAGGCCAAGTGTATGTGGTGATGGCTTGGATGGCCTCAGGCGATAGCGTAAGCAGTGGTTTTTTCATTTCGTCGCAGTAGCGTTTAACAAAGGTTTCGGCCAGCGCAAGTATGTCTTTGCCTCGTTCTCGTAACGCGGGGAGTTTGATTTGTACGACGTTGATCCGGAAATACAAATCTTCACGAAACTTTCCTTCTCGCGCTAGCTTGCCCAAGTCTCGATGGGTCGCCGCCACGAGGCGCACATCCACTTTGCGAGACTCGATGGAGCCTATGGGCCTGACTTCTCCTTCCTGCAAAACTCGCAGTAGGCGAGCTTGGGCCTCCAGTGGTAATTCACCAATTTCATCTAAAAATAGGGTACCTCCGTCGGCGGCGGCGACGAGCCCTTCGCGATTGCTGGCGGCTCCGGTAAAGGCACCTTTCTCATGGCCGAATAGTTCTGCTTCTATGAGAGTCTCCGGGATGGCGGCACAATTCACACTGATCAGCGGTTTTAGTGAGCGCGGGCTTTCGTGATGCAAGGCGCGGGCAACCAGCTCTTTACCGGTTCCGGTTTCACCGTTTACCAGCACTGTGGCATTGGTGGGAGCCACTTTGTGGATTTTGGCGTAGAGCTCTTTCATTTGGGATGAGCTGCCAATCATGCCGGTGATCCCACGTTCACCGGTATCTTTTGAGGCGATTCGAATTTGTTGTTCGTTCTTGGCCAGCACGCGGCGTACTGCGGTGAGCATTTCATCGTGGTCAAAGGGCTTGGCTATGTAGTCAACGGCGCCCATGCGCATTGAATCCACTGCGGAGCGCAAGCTGGCATAGCTGGTCATGATGAGGACCGGTATGTCACCGGCCATTTGAATCAGATCGGTACCCGGTGCACCAGGAAGGCGGAGGTCGGAAATAATGAGATTAAATGAGTCTAAGCTGTACTTATTCACAGCTTCCTTCACCGAAGACGCTTCTTTGACATCGAATCGGTTGCGTATTAAGAGCTTGCGCAGGGCAGTACGGATAATGACTTCGTCTTCAACTATCAGAATTTTACTCATAACATCTCTATCTGTTTAGTCAATGTGGCTAGTGTTACCCTTCGAATCAAAGCTTGCAAGGTCTTTGGGTAAAGTAATGATGAAACGCGTTCCATTTTGCCCCACCGGATCAGCGGGGGATTCGATTTCGATTGTACCTTGATGGTCTTCAATAATGGTGTAAACCATTGCCAGCCCTAGTCCCGTGCCATTGCCGGGGTCTTTGGTGGTGAAAAATGGCTCGAAAATGCGATCCACCAAATCGGCAGGGATTCCGCTGCCCTTATCTGTTACCGTAATCCGCACTGCAGTATCGTTCATTTCGGCTGCGGTAACAATATTTCCATCAGCAGGACTGGCATCGCGGGAGTTCGAAAGTAGGTTGATAAACACCTGAATCAACCGCTGACTGTCGGCACGCACCGAAAATTCCGCAGGAATCTCATTGATAAATTCGACCTGATTGCGCTCCTTTTGTAGAGATAGCAAATTGATGGCTTCCTGGGCGCACTCCCTGGGGCTAACCCATTGAAAATCGCTGTCACTCTGGCGTCCAGCATGGGAAAAGCTCACGAGAGATTGCACGATTCGGCTTACGCGATCAGTCAGCGATAAAATTTGCACACCGGTTTCAAGGATTTCAGGGTCTTCAGTATCGTACTTTAAGTTCTGTGCTAGGCAGGCAATGCCCGTGACGGGATTGCCGATTTCGTGTGCGACCCCTGCGGCTAGGCGGCCCACGGACGCCAAGCGTTCACTGTGTACAAGTTCCTGCTCAAGAGTTTGCAGCTCGGTGACATCCTCTAATAGGATCACTTGACCATCAACTTGATGTGCCAGTGATGAGGGAATAGAGGCTTTGTGGAGAGTAATCCAGTGCGGTTTATTGTTGAGAGTGATTTCACGTTTGTAGAAGCGTGGCTCATTGGAGTTTGAGAAGCGACTGAGCAAAGTGCCCCAGGGTTCAATGACGTCTTCTAAATGGGAGCCTGTCACTTGATCACTGGCAATGCCGGTGAGTGCGGCCATGGCGCTGTTCCACATCAATATTTCCATGTCCGCCCCGATGGAGCATGTGGCGAGGGGCAGCTCCTCAAGAGTTCGGCGGTGATAGAGTCGTAAGTTGTTGAGTTCCGCAGCGAGACCGGTTAAGTGATCGCGGACTTGGCCCAGTCGACTTTCGATCAAGTTGATATCTGTTGCCCCAGCTGTTTCAGGTACGCGGTAGGGGACGAGGCGGTCCATGATTTCGCTGGCCATGGAAATCCCGATCAGGCTGGACAAGTTTGCTTCCACTTCATCACGTAATCGTCGCAGAGCGTAGGGGCGACTTTCGTTGGGGTGCATGGCTAAGCGGCTGAGGGCTCGATTGACTTCCACCTTGGCGGTGGAAAACCCGATTCGCGAACTCAGGCGCTCGATGATTTCGTCGGGTGAGCGTATATCCAAGGTGAGCCGTACTGGATGGGACAGTTCGTCTTCGGAACACAATTCCGCGCTGTAGCGCTCCTCTGGTGCTTGGCTGCTCCAATAGGATACCCCCACAAAGACCAAGGCATTTAAGCCCAAACTCAACAGAGTGACCTCACTCCACTGATCGGCACCGAGCAAAATTGGGTTTGCGAACAGCGGTAAGCTCACGCTATCCCAGCCGTTGAACATGGGTAGCATTAAGCCAAAGAACCAGATAAACGTACCTGAACACAAGCCTGCAATAAAGCCGCGTCGATTGCCGTCCGTCCAGTGCGCTACTGCAATTACACCGGGTAACAGTTGCAATGTGCCAATAAATGCGGCGAGTGCGAGTTCGGTTAGATTAAAGCGGTTATTGAGCGCGACGTAAAACAGATAGCCGCAAAGAAGCACCGCGGCGATTAAGCAGCGCTTCATCCAAATGACTTGGCGATAAATGTCTCGTTTGGCGCGCACTCGAAAAATAGGCAGTAACCAGTGATTCAAAATCATCGTAGCCAGGGCCAGAGCAATTGCGATCATTGCGCCGGTTGCGGCAGATAAGCCTCCGACGAATGCAATCAAAGCAAAAGTGGCTTGGTCATTGAACATGGGTATTGTCAGCGGGGAGTATTGAGTGGGGGAATCTAAATTCAAAGCTTGGCCAGCCCACAATATCGGAAATACTGGCAGCGCCATCACTAATAGGAAGAGGGGGAAAGCCCAGCTGACACTGCGGTTACTGTGTTTAACCGGATTTTCAACTACGGTCATGTGGAATATATGCGGCATCGAAATGGCGGTCGCAATAAAGATCAGTAATAGGGCGTGGGTGGATGTATCGCTTACGGGTCTGCGTAAGTCATACAAGTGCTCTGGGTTGGCCGCCAACCAGTCGTTGAGACCGTCTAGACCGCCAAATACCTGGATGAGCGCGTAACCCCCAATTGATAACAGGCCAAACACTTTAATCAGCGATTCAAAGGCCATGACGGTAATTAAGCCTTTGTGATGTTCGCGGTTGGAGCCGAACACCATGGCGAATAGTGCAATGGCAAAACAATAGGCCAGGGCCATGGTTTGGCGCAGGCCAAATTCAGACAAGGAGGGGGCGAGATCTTGGTGATTACCCTTGGTGACCAAGTGCATGGTATCGGCGACAGCTTGCAGCTGCAAAACCAGCAGGGGAATCATTGCCATTAGCATTACTAGAGTGACCAAGCCTCCAACCGAATGACTGTGGTAGCGGAACACCAGTAGGTCGGCCATGGAGTTGACCTGAAAGCGGCGCGCCAACTCGATCAACGGCTTGAGCGCATAGGAAGAAAATAAAAATAAAGCGCCTGTACCCAAGTAATAGGCGAGGGCGCCATATCCGAATTCTCGGGCTAAATCAATAACGCCGTAGAACGACCAAGCGCTGGCAAAAATGCCGAGTGAAAATATATAGGTTACAGGGTGGCTGACCAGGCTATTTGGGACCCATCCTTTTTCTGTGCTATAGGCAATCGTAACCAGCACCGCCAAATAGACAGCGCAAACCGAGGCGATAAAAGTAAAGCTAAATGTCATTGCGGTGTTTACGCACTTGCAGGATGAAAGCTCCGGCAATAACCAGGGCCCAAATGAGAAATGGTTTGTACCAAGTCCCTGCAGGATCGGTTACCCAGTCTAAAAATGACGGCAAAAAAATGTAGGCAATTAGCCCAATTAGGATGATGGGTCGCTGACGAGTCATAGGGGATAACATTAAAAGTTTGGCAGATGTTAGCTGTTGCAGTGATTTCTCGCAATGGTCAAATTGACCGCGAGTTGGGCCTTTCTCTGAGTAGGGCTGCCTTGGGAATGGTTCAATAGTATTGATTATATTTATTTAATTAAATTTAAGGATTAGTTTAATGTGAGATTATCTAATTATAAAGAATTAATTTTGTTTGCTCGACGGTAAATGTTTTGGTGCAATTTAATATGAAAATTCATTGCCTTGCCTGTGTCTGCACAGAATATATTGAAATCGTGGCTGAATTGTAATCACCTTAGATTGAAAGGCGTCTTGTCAATGCATTCAGTCACTGATTCATTGAGGGAATTTCGCTGGTAGAGTAGAATTCCGCCCTTGCGAAACGAATTGATGTCTTTAGTGGTTGGAATAAATTCAGAATTTCAATCTGCGCGGTAATTTTTCACTGAACTTTTTCTGACGAGGTTCAAAATAGCGGCAGCCACTTTCAGCTTGTCTCATCTCAACAGCAAAATATTCGGATTGTCTTTAATAATAATCGGACGGAGCACCGTATGAAATCTTTCCATGGGTTTGTAGGATATTGGATTGCTTTAACCGCAATAGTCTTGAGCTTAAGTTGTTCACAAAATAGCTCGGAATTACGGCAAGAGACGTTGCAGCCCACGGTGGCTGGTGTCGATGGCGTTGAACAAGAGACGGGCGTCACCAATCCACAAAAACCCCTGGGGAAACTCAGCGACAATGTTGTTGTAAAAGTTGCTCCCTATCAATTTTCCGATGCCAACCTTTTGGTTCCTCTTAACGGGACCATCACCAGTGAGTCTGGGGTTCCGCTCAAGCTGTCGCGCTGGTCACAAATCGAAGCTGGTGAACAAAAGGCAACCATTTTGCAGCCGGGCCAGCTCAGCACTTTGGTTTTGACTCCGCAAGTGACCGAGCCAACGACGCTCTATTTTCGACTCTATGGGTTGAATGTTAATAACTATGCCAACGCAGCAACCACATCCGTTGTGGTCCAGCCGCCCAAAGATCCTGCCGATGCACGTGTTGTGAGCGCAACGGTGGATGAGCAGGCTGGCAAGATTGACTTTACTGTGGCCCTGTTAAAACCTGCGAGTGTGCCGCTCACTGTCTCTTATAGTACTTTGGACCGCACTGCGGTTGCTCCCCAGGATTATATTCCCGCGCAGGGAACCCTAACGTTT
The DNA here is from genome assembly GCA_050289365.1 of Cellvibrionaceae bacterium. Classification (GTDB taxonomy): domain Bacteria; phylum Pseudomonadota; class Gammaproteobacteria; order Pseudomonadales; family Cellvibrionaceae; genus JBNKFP01. The sequence goes on from JBNKFP010000054.1 coordinate 12,794, forward strand.
GACGTAGGCGAGACGCAAAAAATTGTTTCTGTGCAATTGCAAGATGACGATATTCATGAGGACAATGAATATTTTCAATTGACCGTCAATGGCGACTTCTCGGTTATTGATGAAAATGCGGATCCAGAACACACTACTTTTTGGGGGGTTGGGGTTATCGCGGATAACGATGCAACGGTTACCTTTCCCACAACCAAGCCGGAGGGTCCTTACCCACCATCAATCGGCCCGGAAAATCTACCCGCCAGTGGATCGGGCCCTGTTCAGGTTTATTTGGAGTGGGACAATGAAGGCGATGAGTCGGTTAATCTCAACCTGATCGTCACAGATCCATGCGGACAAGAGTTGTCAGAAAACTTAACACCAACAGATTGTAATCAGGGTTTAGGTTTGATCGAAAGCCCCGCTGCCGGCAGTGTTTTTTGGGAAAATGCCTATTGGCCAGATTTTGCCCCTGCGGGAAATTATAAAGTCGCTGTGGAACACTTCCAGGGGAATCCGGTTAATTATCAGGTCTTAGCCTATTTTGGTGAGGATGAGCGAGCTTATACTGGGACCATTGCGTCAGGAAATCGTGTAGAGATCTTTGATATTGATTTCGGCGGGGGCGGTACTGTAAGTTCGGCTGAGTCAAGCAGCAGTTCTGAAGATTCTTCCAGTAGTGAGAGTTCCATTTCATCGGAAAGCAGCTCCAATGAGTCTGCCAGCAGCGAGAGTTCCATTTCATCGGAAAGCAGCTCCAGTGAGTCTGCCAGCAGCGAGAGTTCCATTTCATCGGAAAGCAGCTCCAGTGAGTCTTCCAGTAGTGAGAGTTCCATTTCATCGGAAAGCAGCTCCAGTGAGTCTTCCAGTAGTGAGAGTTCCATTTCATCGGAAAGCAGCTCCAGTGAGTCTGCCAGCAGCGAGAGTTCCATTTCATCGGAAAGCAGCTCCAGTGAGTCTTCCAG
>JBNKFP010000055.1:0-13714 GCA_050289365.1 Cellvibrionaceae bacterium
ACCATCAGAAACATGGCTAACAAAGCAATATTACTGTTGGTGGAGCCAAGTTTAAAATTGCAGTGGTATAGAATCAGCAGCGGGCCCAAAATTCCCAGAATCATATGGAGTTTGAACCAGTTTTTAGTTGAAAAAATAAAAAACGGATTGCGATTGAATCGTTTGCGCAAAGGGTAGAGTAACAGCATCAGCATCATAACTCCGCCGGTTATACCCAGTGCGTAGCCGAGGCCAGATTCTGCTCTTATCCAGTATTCATTGCGAAAACTCCAGCCAATACCCAGCGACGCAAACACAAAAATACTGAACAAATTGGTAAAGCGAAAGACATGGGATAAGCGCGTTGATTTGGGGAGGCCGGTTCGCTGTGCGATAGGGTGCGCGTTCATACTGGTCATAATCTGTTGGCAAGCCTAGTCTTGATCGGATTGAGCCGTGCTAGGTTGAAAATATTCATCTTCAAAAATTGGGCTTTGTTGTCTGATTATAGTGTGTGGATTGCTCCGTGGCGGAGTCGTTTGCATAGATGCATTCGCTGTAAGTATTTCTTTTTTATAGCCAAGTGCTCGTGCTTTCTCGGCTGCCTTTTCTGCCGCAAGGGGTTGCCCTAGGTGTTGGTAGGATTTTGCCAGCAAAACCCAACCCTTGACGTCACTTGGATTGGCTTCTAATCGATTGCGCAGTCCAACCACCAGTTCATCAATGGAACCCACGTTGACATTTGTGCTCTGAGGGGCGGAATCTGTGGCGGCCACAGTCGGGTGGTTTTGTGGTAATGCCGCATTTTGTTGCCAAGCCTGTGTTTGCTGAGCTGGGGCTTCGGGAGTTACTGATTTAGGCGGTTGTGGGTGATCGGATAGTAGGTAGACGACAGAGCCACCGAATACCATCGATAGGAGCATCAAACCAAAAGTTTTGCTAGTGAAAGTGTTGTTCATCGCGGGTCCTACTGTAATTTTTTATTCGGAAGAATTTCACCTGGGGCGTCGAGCAGTTTGTTTTTCTTGTGCTTGTGAATATCCTTCATCAATCATCGTCCTCTTCTTCATCGTCTTCGCCGTATTCTGGTTTTTCAATTTCGTGAGCAATTAACTTTCCCTGCACTATGGCGCCTTCGACGGTTATCTTGACGCCATCGGCTAAGACTAAGTCACCAATTTCCAGTTCAGCGTGGGATGCGTCCACAAGTTGTCCAGAGACTACGAAACTTCCGAGGTTCGTGTAATTTGAAATAACGCCTTGAAGGACAACCTTATTAAAATCGCCGAAAAATAGATCTCCCGTCCGCTCTATTTCAACGGCGGACAGTTGGTTATTGATCAAAGTACCCTTCGCTTCGACCCTCAGCCCGTTGGCTAAATCATTCTGAGTCATATCCTCAAAGCGAGCGTCATGGTAGTGAACTGAAATGCCATTAATCAGGAACTGCTCAGCGTCAAGTGCTTCTACTGTGCCTTTGAGTTCAACTAAGCTGATATTGGCAGAAAAGGTTTCAATTTTTTCGATTCGGGTGGCATCAATTTCCCGGTTATTCGAATAGTATCCGCTAACCTCAACAAGATCGCCTACGCGAATATCGTCGTAAGTGGTGCCATCAAGTATAGCCAGCTTTGCGTCAATGCGAACTTGAATACCGAGTACTTCAATTATTTTTTGACTTCCATCAACTGTTTCAGTTATAGCTTCAATTGGGCCTTGCAATGCCTCGTCAAAAGTCACTGTGTGAGCGACGCCAGTGATTCCGTCGGGATTGATTGTGCCATCAACTGCCACGACCATCCCTAGGCGAAGATCGCTTGTTGTGGCCATTTGGCGATCAAGCTCAATTTGGGCATTGTCTATGTCAAATTTAATGCCGTTTACATAAATGCTGCCAAACTTGTCAATGGTACCAACAACACGGCTGCCTGAACCGCCAATACCCGCCACCTTGCCTCCACCACCGCCGCCGCAGGTGCTGAGAATGAAAATCAATATGGGCAAGAAAAATAAATAAATTCTATTTTTAGTCATTTTCGACTCCAGATGACAAAGGCTGCAGCGACTCGTCAAAATAGTAGATTCCAAGAGAAACGTAACTCGCTGTTTGATTCACTTTAGCCTCATTGGCGGCGAGGTAGCCATCGAGTTCTTCGAGTAGCTGTTGCGATTTTTTAAAGGCAATATTTTTAAACTCTTCGATGTATTCCGGTTTAATTTGCCGGTTAGATACTTTGCGCTGAAATACCCTATGTTGCTTGTCCTCTTGTTCAAGGTTGTGAGCGATAGTCGCGATAAGTTCGGCGGTGTCTACTCCCAAAATATCGATCACATCGATTGGATCGTTGTTCGGAACATAGGCTTTGCTCAACAGCTTGACGAACCCCTTTTTCAATTCAACAATGTTTGCCGCGCGTAATACCGCAAGCATTGTCGCTGGTGGTATGTCACCACTATAGCGTTTAACCAGGTCCGCAAAAGAGGGGGTGTCGGAACTTTCTAAAGGTAAGCGCGCTGGACGAAACCTTTTGTCTAAAAAATCTTGGTCATTAACCCAGCCGCTGATGCACCGTATCGATCGGTTGTAGCGCTCGTGGGTGCCAGCGGATTCAATCTGCTTCAATTCCTTGAGGCGCTTGACTTCTTTACGCGTAAGCCCTGTTACGGCCGCCACGCTGGAGACCGTGGGGCGTGTATTCATTAGTTTGGTGTTTTCAAAGGCTACGTCAACGAACAAGCCCCTCAGTAGCTCCGCTACTGTTCCGTAGTCAATTCCAAAGCGCAGTAAAACCCGCACTAAGGGTTTCAACGCAGTGCTAGTTGCAGTCAGAAGTGCGGTTTGTGCTCGGTTCAACATAACTTGGGAATTTATTCCCAAATTTGAGTTGGGTCAAGCTTTTACCGATTGGTGTAGATGCTGGGGGTAATTTGTTGGCTAAAATGCGAGAGTTCATCACATTTCGGTCGCTTCCCATTGGCGCCAGAGTATTGGGTTTGGGAGAATGCAGTGGCTCTAATCCTATTAGATTAATCTGTTATATCTTGATCGAGCTTAAGCAAAAGCAGCTCTCATTTACGGATTCACACGCCTTTTAAGCGGTCGGAAATGGGTTGGACGCTACTAACAGGTCGGTTAAGGATGATCTCGTCTGGAATCTTGTTGGTTATGTGAATCACGTCATGGGGTAGCCAGTCTAGACTTAAGCCGAGAGGGGTTCGAGTGGTTGACCCAGACAATACTCACGGCTACAGCAGCTGAATATATAGCCATGGGTATTCTTTTTTAATTGGTTACAGCAGGGCGTACAGAATTTATGACCATAAATGAAATGGCCGTCTATGGCCTGTTTATGTTGGTGGTATGGCTATCGTATATTCTGATCATTCGCCGCAAGCAGAAAAAGGTTGTTCAAAGGCTGACTGAATCGAAAGAGTCGGGAATGTTGGAGCCGCAAAGCTTGCACCCGGTCATCGATAAGAGTCTCTGTCTCGGTTGCGGTGCCTGCACTTTAGCTTGTCCAGAGGGTGATATTTTAGGTTTGATCAACGGTAAGGCGGAATTGGTGGAGCCCTCCCATTGTATTGGTCATGGCGCATGCAAAGCGGCCTGTCCCGTCGATGCAATCACTTTGGTATTTGGCTCAGAAAAACGCGGTGTTGATATCCCGCTGCTATCCCCTGATTTTGAAACCCATATGCCTGGTATTTTTATTGCGGGTGAATTAGGCGGCATGGGCTTGATTCGCAATGCCATAGAGCAGGGCGTGCAGGCTATTGGCGGCGTCACTAAGCGACTGGCTGCGAAGCACCAAGCTAAATTAGATTTGGTTATCGTTGGTGCCGGCCCGGCCGGGATTGCTGCAGCCTTAGAGGCGAAAAGGTTGAAACTCAATTTTGCGATTTTGGAACAGGATTCGCTCGGTGGTACGGTCGCGCATTTTCCGCGCAATAAGATAGTGATGACAGCTCCGGTGAATTTACCCATTATCGGTAAAGTCAGATTTAAGGAAACCACTAAAGAATCCCTGCTGGAATTTTGGGAAAGTGTTATTGAAAAAACGGAATTAAAAATCGATTTTGGTGTTCGCATGGAGGGTGTCAGTAAAAATGAAAATGGATTTTCAGTTGAGGCCAATACCGGTACTTTTGATACTCGCTGTGTTTTACTTTGTCTAGGACGACGCGGTACTCCGCGTAAGTTAGGGGTACCGGGTGAAGATTTATCCAAAGTCGTTTATCGGCTGATTGATGCTGAGCAATATGCCGGGCAGCGTGTGCTGGTCGTCGGTGGCGGTGACAGTGCTTTGGAAGCGGCCGTGAGCATCGCCGAACAACCCAATACTCATGTTGTGTTGTCTTATCGAGGTGATGGTTTTTCCCGCGCAAAAGTCAAAAATCGGAACAATGTTGACGCCGCTGTAAAAAGGGGCAATATGGTGGTTAAATTACAGTCCCAGGTAGCGAAGATCAACCCAGGTAGTGTCGAAATTAAATTCTCCGACAAAACGGAATCCATTAAAAATGATGTGGTGATTGTCTGTGCTGGAGGTGTATTGCCGACTCCGCTGTTACATAAAATCGGCATTCAAGTTGAGACGAAGTATGGGCAAGCGTAAAGTCGGGACGGTCTGTTGGCGGCGCGCCGTCAGTGCAATATTATTGTGTGCAGTTATTTCGAATGTGTCGGCAGCAACCCTTGAAGATGCGCGATTAGCCATTCGTACCAAACAATATCAAAAAGCGGAACGGCTGCTCACTCAATTGTCTGAGCGGGGCGATGCGGAAGCCCAATATTTACTGGGTTCTTTATACAGTTCGGGTCAAGGTATTACGAGGAACTACCAGAAAAGCTATTCGTGGTGGAGTAAAGCCGCGCAACAGGGTAATGCCAACGCACAATATAGCCTGGGTGGTTTGTTTGAACAGGGAAAAGGTGTAGAAGAAAATAATACACAAGCCATTTATTGGTATCGGCAATCCGCGCAGCAAGGGTTGCTGCGGGCGAAAGAAAAATTGAAAAAGCTGGAGGTTCAAGTCGTAGCGGACAGTGGCCAGTCCGATGCAAATAGAATATTTGATTTTATTCGCAGTAATAGAATGAAAATGTTGAGCCAAGTTTTGACACACAAACCCGATTTGGAAATTGTTGATGAATCGGGTTTGAGCCCTTTATTACTGGCCATTGAATATAATCGCATTGAAGCTCTAAAGCTGTTGTTGGCCGCAGGGGCATCGCCAAATTTTAGCGGTCATTTAGTCTCTGGCACGCTCAGCTACGTTATCCAGCTTGAGAGGTTGGATATGGTGAAACTATTAATTGATGCCAAAGCGGACGTGAATCAGCCAAATGAGCTGGGCAGTACACCTTTGCATATTGCCGCGAACAAAGGGTTTACCGAAATTGTTGAAATGTTATTGCAGTATAAGGCGGATCCTAACCGAAAAAATAATAAAAATTTTACGCCGTTAGATTATGCCGAAAAACCAGAATTGGTGAAGTTACTGAAGCGCCACGGAGCCCGGTTTGGGCAGGGAAAAGTGTTGCAAGCTGCCTCCGGTTTGCCAAAAGGCGTGACGTTAAAACAAAATTTGTTGTTGCAAAAAAGTCGCGCCGACGGGCAAAACAATCCTTTTGCGAATTGGCCTGCGCTGAATATGGCGGCGTGGCGCGGTCAGGAAGAACAAGTAAACCTAATACTAAAAGACGAAGCGCTTTCACGTCAGATAGATAGCCTGGATGAGGAATCTTTAACGCCTTTAATCAGGGCTGCCTGGCAGGGACATGACAAGATCGTGGCTAAATTAATTGATGCTGGGGCCAACGTAAATTATTTTTCGCCCGCAGGAGAGAGCCCACTGTCTCTAGCTGTGACATTTAATCACGCTGCGGTGGTGAAGCAGTTGTTGATGCATAAGGCAAAAGTGGAGCGCAAGTCGGAAGATCAAGAACCGCTGCTGAATATTGCAACGCGTAGAGGCTTCGAAGATATATCTTTGTTGCTATTGGAGAGTGAAGCGAATCCAAATTTAGTGTTCGCCGATCGAACACCCCTGGTGTCCGCAGCTGAAAGGGGGTTGCCCAAATTAGTATTAAAATTGATTAAAAGCGGAGCTAACTTAAATTTCGTCACAACTCAAAAGCAAACCCCTTTGTGGTTTTCTGTGGCGGCAAAATGTGAACAATGTGTCGCCTTATTATTAGCTGCAGGAGCTGCGGGTGACATTGGTGATCGCAACGGCAACACCCCCCTCGCTTACGCCGCAAAGATGGGCTATGTCAATTTGGTGCAAAAATTAGCGGAACTTAAAAGTGATATAGATAGACCCAATAATCAGGGCAATACGCCATTGATTTTAGCTGCTCAAACAGGGCAACTGGCGGCCATTAAACTTTTGTTGGAGAGGGGGGCTAAGGTTTCCACCCGGAATAAATTAAGCTATACCGCTCTCATGGTGGCAGCACAAAGCGGCAATCTTGAAGCGGTGACGTTATTGGTAGAGCAGGGGGCAGATGTTGGTAGGCGGAATCGAGACGGTAAAACGGTTTTGGAGCTGGCGGCAGAAGCCGGACATCAACACATCGTCAGCTATATTGAAAATTACAATAAAGCCCACTCATTCTTTTAGGTGAATCTTTTTCTTGAGCGGTTCCTAATCTATTTTGAAATAAATCTTCAGGGTGATAGAGCGTCTCGTGTTTTTTCACTCCAGCTGAGTAACCCTTAGGTTATGATTTTTCTGACCTGCTGCGACACCCATTTGGTCCTTCTGAGGGTATCCCAATAAAAAAGCCACCTCTCCAAAGGAGAGGTGGCTTCTAGAAGGATGCTAGACGCACCCCTTATAGTAAGCTGCCCGTCCTGTAGTTGTGCAACGCACCACCAATTTGACCGCTGTAGCCAAGTATTTTCGCTGCGTCGTTAAATGCAGCCGTGTGCTGAGTTGTGGTGGCTCGTGAACCGCTGCTAACACCAGAACCAGAAGCGATAACAATGGGGCCGTGTGATGGTGTGTGGTCCACGCCTTGACCCATTTCACTGAACACTACGACACAGGTGTCCTTGTAAAGGTTGGCGCTTTGCAATTGGCGAATCAAGTGCGCTACCCCTTTGTGCATATAAGCCACAACTTGCGGTATCAATTGTTGTCCACCGCCGTGGTTGGCACCATGGTGATCGCCGTTAAGACCAGTGACGGCGTCTGGATCGCCAGGCGTGTTAGGAATCCAGGTCGCTTGGGTCTCATTAAACTGAATGGAAATGGAATTGGTGATTCCACAAGAGAGGGCCAAAACTGCTACATCACATACGCCTTTATATTCCTGTAGCGGAGATAGTGTACTGTTAGCGCCAAAGTTTTGGCTCGCAGAACATGAGCCACCACCGCCACCATCGCCGCCACCGGAGGGCTCTGTAGCCAAGTCTTCATCGAAATTGAGCCGATTTTCGAGCTCTTCAATGGCACCCAAGTGGGTATCCAGTTTTTCCTTTTCATCCTGGCCAAATTTGGTTTTGTATTTGTTTAACAGCATGCGATTTGCATCCAAAACGGCACGACGCATATCGAACTGGGTGGGGCCGGTTTGGCCACCGCCGGTTGATGGAGTCGACGAGCCACCCGAAAAGATCTTGCTTAATGCGCCTGTTGGTCCACGTCCGATGTCAGACTGCACACCTTGGTTAATGGAGCTAACGTCATTTAAGTTACTTCCGAGATGATCCATGCGCACGCCAAATGCATAGTAGGGTGCAGGTGCCGCGCCCTGTAATACCTTGCCCATCTGCGCATCAATTGTACTGTTGCCGGGTACTGCTCCACTCCACTCAAGACGTCCTGCAGCCCGGGCGATATTGCCGTGGCCGCCCGGATCCGATATGGACGCGGAGCGCATGGCAACACCGGGTAAGCCTGCGTATACCTGCACCGCAGGGCCAGATACAAAGCCGCCACCTTGCCCATTGTAGGTACCATTTGGATGGTAAATGGAGATGAATTTTTTATTGCCGACACCCTGAGCCTCAGCAAAACGACTGGCGAATATACCCGCAACCAGCGGCGATGTGCGCAACAGTGGCGCTGCTACGCCAATGTTGCCCAACATAGACAGGAACGCCCTGCGCTCGCGGTTGCGCTGCTTTTCAAATCTTTCAAGCTTTTTGTTCATGCGATTAACCTTCGTGCGTTGTCAGCGTTAAATTATTTACGGAACCGAACAAGATCGAGTGTGCCGATCTTACGGTAGACTTCCAGTGGTTTTTTGCCAGATGTTTCATAAGTGTCCAGCAATACGTCTTTGGCACAGGCGTAATCTTCAGCCTGCTCGTCTGTTAATTCATCTTCACGAATCGTGGTGCTGCCATTTTTCGCAACAGAATCACGATCGATTGCCAAGCCGGTGGTGAAGCGGAAGCTGTTGGTCACCATACAAGAGGCAATTGCAGGCAATGAGGCCATTTTCTTGCCCAGATCTTTCGCGCCGTTGAAGCTAATCGAAGCGGTGTCATTGAGATCGGATAGGCCAATCAGCTCGCCAGATTGATCAACGGATACACCGGAGTTACCCGCTTCAAATAGGCCTTGGTTGTTTACTAATCTTAGACCTGTTTGACTGGTGCGATAGCGACCAATTTGGTCAAAGTCGTCGATGCCGAACAAAGGATTAATTTGCGTGGCGTGACACACTTGACAGCCAGAAGCGACGGTTGCTGCTTCATAGTATTCTCGAGCCGAAGCGGAACCCGCGTGATCGCGCAAAGTGGTAACGATGCTAGCTTGGTTTTCGGCAATGGCGTCTGGGCCGGCCAACATGTTTTGCGGAGCGCCAACATGGTGGCAAAGCATTAATTCACGAACGCGCACAGCCTTGAGGATCGGGCGAGTGTGCAGGTCGTTAGCGTAAGCAGCGTGGAATGCGCCTGCTGTCATAATGCCACCGCGGTTAGGTATGTTGGCGACTTTCCAATCGTTCACGCCACCACTGAAATTGTTGTAACCGTAGAATTGCGCCAAGCGACTGTTTACCACAGTAAAGTCTCCAGCGTAGAGATCTTCTAAGGTGTGGTTGCCGTACCAAACTTCCGCAAACAGCTTGCGCACTTCAGTCGCCATATCCTGGGCAACTTGTGGCGTAAATTGGTTGAAAGATGGGCGGGATTCATCGACAACATCGTCGGCGCGGAACCAAATGCCGCCAAACTCTTCAACGTGGGCGCGACCGGCTGGGCTTGCAATAAGTTGATTAATCACTTCCTGAACGTCGGCATCACTACTGAGGCCGCCGCTATCAGCGCGCTGCAATAGGGCTTTGCTGGGGCCAGTACCGGTATACATAAAGGCCAGCTGGCTCGCAAACTCATATGGTGTGAGTACATAGGCATCTGGATCTGCCGCATCCAACCCAGTTGCGGGTGTGGGTGTTGAGCCGGTTGATGCAATGGCTTGCGATACAGTCACTTTATTGATGTACAAGTTTTTGTCATTACCTGGAGTACCGTAAGGTTCGCGACCTTGGTCACCAGAGAATGAAATTTGCAATTGTTGATTGCCGGTGACATCGGTGACCACGTAATTAAAGGTTTGCAAGTCATAACCTGTCACTGTTTTTTGATCAAGTTGCTTATTGCCCAGAGTCACGGTCATGTTCGGCCATTGGTTGTCGAAGTCGTTGGCACGGACCACCAAAGAAATATAAGCCGGGCTTGGAATGTTGAAGTTGTGGGTCAAATTACCGTCACTGTAGAGGTTCCAGCTGTTGTCAGTGGAGTCCAATTCGCCAGTCGATTTGCTGGAGAAGTTGGGGCCTGTAACGGTTGTTCCACCTGAGCCTGCGACATAACCGCTGGCACTGTTACCACCGCTGGCGCCGCCTGTACTCCAGCCTTTCTCTTTCGCCTCGCGAACGGTGATTCCCATTTCTGAGCGATACAAGAACTGTGGGGATGTCAGCGCTGCGGCGAGTGCCGTACGCATACCCGAAGTGGCGCCAAAGTCTGTAAACATTTTACGGTAGAGCTGAATTTCGTCCTGCTCTAATGGCTGGCGGTGAAGCTCAAATGCCAATTGCAAAAACTTGTCGGCACAGTTAGTGGCATTGTTGCCGCAGCTTTGCACTAAGTTTGGAGTAGCTAAATCGGCAATTTTAAATGCTGCTTTATCAAACGCTGTTGCTCGGGTTCCCTCAATGCGCAAATTAGAGTGCACTGCATAATTGCTCTTGGTGCGCACCACATCGCCAGGCAAATCAATTGTTGCGGCTTGGGCGAGTGTGATGATGCCAGTTTGAGCCACGGTTTTACGGTATTCGCTGGCGGTTAAGGGGCGCAGAGTACGTACACCGTAGGTGACGGGGTCACTGGCGCTGCACGCAGCGGCTTGAGGGTTGGTCGTGACGTCGGCCATTTTTGACGCCATAAATTCAGCCGTGTTATCGGCGCAGGTGCCGACACAGGTGCTGGCGTTACCATAGGGCATATTGGCGGAAATATAAGATGCCAAGCCCTGAACGGAACCGTGTTCTGCGGGGCTTAAAAGGTCTTTAATGGAAAACGGGCTGCCGTCGGAGCCACCAATCGCAACGCTGCCAAATACACCGTCACCTTGATAGGCATGGCAACTGGCGCAGTTGGATTGAAATGTTGCTTTGCCCGCTACGGCATCGCCACCGCCGGAGGGGATGCTGGAACTCGACGAGGAACTCGAGCCGTCAACTGGGCTCCCACAGCCGTATAGCGCTGTCGAAGCCATTATGAGAAGTAAAAGTTTACGCATTAGTGCTCTCCGCTAGAGGTATCTATTATCTTTGTGCGCCAATTCTGGGGAATGCACAATTTTGCTGTTTGTTCGATACACAGCTATAACCCCAACCATGGTCTAAAACCTTGGCGTCCTAGTCAAAGGGTTATATGAAGAATCTGTTGGAAACGTGAGTGATTTGGCACTCAGGGTGTGCAGTGAAGAGTCAAATATTTATTGAATCCAACAGTGAGTCGCCGAAACCTCGAAATTGCGCTGCAGCCAGCGTAATGACTGAGGGCAACCCTTTAATCATCCGATCATATGGCATTTTATTGATTTTGACTTTATCTGTCTATTTTGTCGTTGCCGTTGATTTTCTGGGCCGTTATTTGGTTTCATTTAGGGTTGAGTCAATAACGCAATCTCACTCGCTAGTTAGAAGACCTGTTAATCGGTCGTAAATGCCGCTTTTTCACCATGGTCTCCTCCGCGGGCGGGGTGATGCTTTCAACATCATTTGTCACTACATATATCAGCTGCAGTTCCGTGGCCCGTAAATCGCGGGATTTTGGGGTGGTTGAAGGCGTCTTTTTATTGGTACTGCATCAACGCTGCTCTAGGTATTGGGTAGCCGTGGTGCTATAGGGCTGCCTGCGCTCCGGTGTAGGTTAAGATTCGATGGAACGGATTACCTCCAATCTCAAACATTGAGGTACCATAGCCGCCTTTCGCTTCCGCCCCTCAATTATCCTCACACAGAGTTTTTCGCAATGATTCGTATCACCGAATTAAGCCTACCACTGGATCATCCACCTGAAGCGCTGAAGAGTGCTATTGCCCATAGGCTTTCGGTTGCGGAAGACGATGTTATGGGTATCAACGTATTTAAGCGCAGTTATGATGCGCGCAAGAAAAACAGTGAAATTCGATTTGTTTACATTGTCGATGCGGCGTTAGCCAACGAGCCTATAGTGCTTGAGACGTTTCAAGATGACCAGCACATTCGTCCAGCACCGGATACCCACTATTATCCGGTGGCGCAGGCGCCAGCGGAGTTTTCCCATAGGCCCATCGTTATTGGGTTTGGTCCCTGCGGGTTGTTTGCCGCACTGACGCTTGCGCAAATGGGCTTCAAACCGATCGTGCTCGAGCGCGGCAAAAGTGTTCGACAGCGCACGAAAGATACTTGGGCCCTGTGGCGAGGCAAGGTTTTGTCACCCGAATCCAATGTGCAGTTTGGCGAAGGCGGTGCCGGCTTGTTTTCCGATGGCAAGCTTTACAGTCAAATCAAGGATCCCAAGTTTTATGGGCGCAAGGTGATGCAGGAATTTGTCCGTGCGGGGGCACCAGAGGAAATTCTCTTCGTGAGCAAACCGCATATTGGAACCTTTCGTTTAACCGGCGTGGTTGCCGCAATGCGTGAAGAAATTATTAAGCTCGGTGGCGAGGTGCGGTTTGAACAAAAGGTAACCGACTTTATTGTTGAAAGGGGGCAGATAGAGGGGGTGCAATTAGCGGATGGCAGCACCCTGTCCAGTCGATATGTTGTGTTGGCCCTAGGGCACAGCTCGCGGGATACCTTCCGTGCGCTGGCCGCGCGCGGCGTTTACATGGAAGCAAAACCCTTTGCCATTGGGTTTCGTATTGAGCACCCGCAATCGCTGATTGACCAAGCACGATTGGGAAAGTACGCGGGCCATCCGCAGTTGGGGGCTGCCGATTATAAATTGGTTCATCATGCGAAAAACGGTCGTGCCGTCTACAGCTTTTGCATGTGTCCTGGTGGTACGGTTGTGGCTGCGACTTCAGAGGCCGAGCGCGTGGTGACTAACGGTATGAGTCAGTATTCGCGCAATGAGCACAATGCCAATGCCGGGATTGTAGTGGGCATTGAGCCGGCACAAGATTATCCTGGCGGCGTCCTTGCCGGAGTTACATTGCAGGAGCAACTGGAATCGCAGGCCTTTGTTTTGGGTGGAGGCGATTACTGTGCGCCAGCTCAGTTGGTTGGTGATTTTGTGCGTGGCACAGCGTCTACACAGTTGGGCGAAGTGGAACCTTCGTATAAGCCTGGAGTGAGGTTAGGGGATTTAGCGCTGAGTTTACCGGAGTACGCTGTGCAAGCTATCCGTGAAGCCATTCCCGCGTTTGGTCGCCAGATTCGCGGTTTTGATCGTGTTGACGCCGTGCTTACCGGTGTCGAAACACGGACCTCTTCCCCGGTGCGTATCAAACGCGATGGTGTCAGTTTACAAAGTATCAGCACCAAAGGGCTCTACCCATCGGGCGAAGGCGCGGGTTATGCGGGTGGGATTCTATCGGCGGGAGTGGACGGTATCAAAGTGGCGGAAGCGCTTGCTTTGGCCATGCTTGCAGATATGAACAGATAAACGCTATTGCGGCTGAAGAACTTAGCACATCGATAGATGCGCTAAGTTTGAACCCGCACAGGAAGCTTGGGCCCCAGTAAAAGAAGAGCTTACACTAGGCGACGTCGTCGAATCCAAGCAAACACGCCAATAGCCAGACCAAACAAAGGTAGCGATGCCGGTACCGGTACTGCGGAAACATTTCTCAGTTCGCTTACATGACTGATTTCGAATGATCTGTCGCCACCGAGACGGAAGCCTCGGAACAAATCCGATGTATTGAACACGGCCCAGCCTGAACTGCTGGTATTTTCAAACAGTGCCCAGTATCGTGAATTTTTGATGATGTAGTAAGCCGGATCCGAGTAGAGCTCAAACGCAAACACATTGTCGACATCGGTACTGTAATATTCTACATCCACGGCCTTGAGGGTGAATTTTACGTCAGGCTCTAAAATGGAGTTTGCCCATCGGGTCTCGGTTTTGGGTCTGGAATTTGCCAGCTTTCCGGTTCCGATTTTCTTTCCCGTTTGCTCGACCAATTGATCCAATGAACCAACCTGTGTTTGGTCGAAGGTGCCTCCGTCATTGACGATCATGATCGCTGAAGCTTCTAACGCAAAGCTCGATGC
>JBNKFP010000056.1:0-13707 GCA_050289365.1 Cellvibrionaceae bacterium
CCGTGGCACGGATCACTATATGGAAGGTGAGGTCAGCGAGGAAGAGCTGGATGAGTTGTTTGACTCCTTGGATGACGATAGCTCTGGGTCTACCGCGATGAAACCACGACCCGCCAGCAAGGCCGTTATTGCTGAGCACGAAGAAGTGGATGAGTCGATTGCTTATGATGGCGATGAATCCACGGCCTATGTCACCAAGGAAGCCGCCGAAGAGGAATGGTTGGGGGAAACGGCTGAGCTGTCTGAACGTGATCTCATTGATATGGATGCCGCAATGCGCGAAGTGCAAGAGGCATTTGATGATTTGCTACTGGATGAGGGTGTATTGAGCGAGTTGGAAAAGGATTCTGCTCTAGAGGCTCTGACCGAGGAGCTTCCGAAGCAGGATGAACGAAGCGCTGGTAAAGGTAAAAAAAGCAGTAAAAAAGAGCAAATTGAGCGCCGTACCGACGATGAATTAAAAATGTCCATTGCCGAAAAAATGGCGCAATACAATCCTGAGGAATACCGCCAAGAAATCGAAAAGCTGGGATTGCTTGAGCTGGATGAATTTGGGGAGTTTGAAGAAGAGCAGGACGAAATTGATACGGCCGTATACCGTGCAATGATGTTCTGTGAATTTAAAAAGTTTGATAAGGCTCGTGAACTCATTCAGTCCATGCAGGAAACGCATCAGGATGAACGTCTGGATGGTGCTCTGGAGCAGATAGAGGGTATTGAGGCCCTGTCCAAGAGCAACTCTAAGCAGGCGGGTTAAAAAAGGGCGAAAGCCCTTTTTTTATGCTGTTTTTTTGGTGCGGCTGCGACTGGGTTTGGCGACGGTTTTCGTCAATAGGGGCTTTAAAAATCGACCCGTATGGGACGCTTTGATTTTGCAAATGTCCTCGGGGGTGCCTTCTGCGATAATTTGCCCACCTCCGCTGCCTCCTTCTGGGCCCAAGTCAATCACCCAATCAGCTGTTTTGATCACGTCCAGATTATGCTCAATAACAACAATGGTATTGCCGCGATCGCGCAATTGATGCAGGACATTGAGCAACTGCTGTATGTCGTGGAAGTGCAGGCCGGTGGTGGGCTCGTCCAGAATATAAAGTGTCTTGCCGGTATCGCGCTTGGACAGTTCTTTGGCCAGTTTGACCCTCTGGGCCTCTCCACCCGACAATGTGGTCGCTGCTTGTCCCAGGCGAATGTAACTCAGTCCTACATCCATCAAGGTTTGCAGCTTATTCGCGACCGCTGGTACGGCATCGAAAAATACACGGGCGTCTTCTACCGTAAGATCCAATACTTCATGAATGTTTTTACCTTTATAATGCACTTCTAGCGTTTCGCGATTGTAGCGCTTGCCTTTACATATATCGCAGGGTACAAAAATATCTGGCAAAAAATGCATTTCCACTTTTACCACGCCGTCTCCCTGGCATGCTTCGCAGCGTCCTCCCTTAACGTTAAAGCTAAACCGACCCGGTTTATATCCACGTGAGCGCGCCTCTTGTGTTCCGGAAAAAATGTCGCGAATTGGGGTGAAAATGCCGGTGTACGTCGCCGGATTAGAGCGCGGGGTGCGGCCTATTGGGCTCTGATCGATATCAACACATTTATCAAAATGTTCAATCCCTTCAACCGATTGAAACGGCGCCGGAGTCAGGGTCGAGGCATTGTTGAGTGCGGTCGCCGCTATCGGGTATAGAGTACCGTTGATCAGCGTCGATTTCCCTGAGCCAGATACCCCTGTGATGCAAGTCATCAAGTGCGCGGGAATGGTTAAATCAACATTTTTTAAATTGTTTCCTTTGGCGCCTTTTAATACCAGAAGTTCTGTCGAGTGGACGGGGGTGCGTTTTGCGGGAACTTGGATGCCCTTTTTCCCCGACAAATAATCTCCTGTGAGCGATTTTTTGCTGCGGATGATCTGATTAAGTGTGCCTTGAGCGACAATTTCACCGCCGTGCACGCCAGCTCCTGGGCCAACATCAATAATATAGTCCGCGTTGCGAATGGCGTCCTCGTCGTGTTCTACCACAATGACAGTATTGCCCAGGTCGCGTAAATGTAGCAGCGTTTTGAGTAAGCGATCATTGTCGCGCTGGTGTAAGCCTATTGAGGGTTCGTCGAGAATATACATAACCCCAACCAAACCTGCGCCAATTTGACTGGCTAACCTAATGCGCTGCGCTTCGCCTCCAGAAAGGGTGTCGGCGCTGCGGTTGAGGGTTAAATAATTCAAGCCAACATCCACTAAAAAGCGGAAACGCTCTCTTAGTTCTTTGAGGATTTTATCGGCAATCTTCCCTTTCGATCCCGTAAATTTTAATTTTGTAAAATACCGAAAGGCATCGCCAACCGGCAGGGCGGTGAGTTCGGGTAAGGTTTTTTGATCGACGAAAACATGTCGTGCATCCTCCCGCAATCGGGTTCCATGGCATGACGGGCATTTTTGACTGGCTAGCAGACGGCCTAACTCTTCCCGTACGGCGTTGGATTCTGTGTCCTTGTAGCGCCGCTCCAAATTGGGGATGACGCCTTCGAAGCTGTGATTGCGGTGATACACATCACCACGGTCATTCACATAAACAAATTCGATTGTTTCAGTCCCAGATCCATAAAGAACGATGTCTTTCTGTTTTTTAGTCAGTTTTTTCCATGAAACATCTACGCTAAAACCAAAATGATCGGCGACGGAGGTGAGCATGTGGAAATAATAAAGGTTGCGTTTGTCCCAACTGCGAATGGCACCGTCCGCAAGAGATGCCTCAGAATTGATGATGATTTTTTCTTCGGCGAAATATTGTTTGACACCCAATCCGTCACAGGATGGGCATGCCCCTGCAGGGTTGTTGAACGAGAATAGGCGCGGTTCAAGTTCACTGAGTGAATAGTCGCAAAGCGCGCAGGCGTGCTTGGCAGAAAAAAGGCGATCTTCTTGCTCATTGTCCATAAAGCTTATGCACGCTAATCCGTCCGCTAGCTCAATGGCGGTTTCAAAGCTTTCGGCGAGGCGTTGCTTGAGGTCGCTTCGTACACGAAAACGATCAACGACCACATCAATACTGTGTTTTTTCTTTTTGTCCAAGGAGGGGACATCGTCGAGATCGACCACGATGCCATCCACTCTGACTCTTACATAGCCATCTCGACGCAGTGACTCAAAGACGTGGAGGTGTTCACCTTTGCGATCACGCACAATTGGCGCCAGTAACATTAATTTGCTGGATTCAGGCAGAGCCAGCACTTGGTCCACCATTTCTGAGATAGTCTGCGCTGCGAGCGGCTCTCCATGCAGGGGGCAACGTGGTTCGCCGATTCTTGCGAACAAAAGACGCAGATAATCATAGATTTCGGTGATGGTCCCAACAGTTGATCGCGGATTGTGGGAGGTGGATTTTTGCTCTATAGAAATAGCAGGACTGAGCCCTTCAACGTGGTCTACATCCGGCTTTTCCATCATGGAGAGAAATTGGCGAGCGTAGGTGGAGAGGGATTCTACGTAGCGTCTCTGGCCTTCGGCGTAAAGCGTATCAAAGGCAAGGGATGACTTGCCTGATCCTGATAGGCCTGTGACGACAATCAGTTTGTCACGGGGGATGTCGAGATCGATATTTTTTAAGTTATGGGTGCGAGCCCCTCTCACCAAAATGGTATCCACTCTTTAACCTCTAATGTGTTCAATGCCTTGCACCTGGCGCCTACGTATTTGCTGTGGGCACTTGTTGCGTGTCTGTAGCGGGCGGGCAGAGCGCCATGGGGTGCGTCTTTGCCAGCGATCGATAGGTAAAGTTCTGATTAAAACGGTGGGATAATACAACAGGCAGAGGTCTCTGGGTCAAGCGCCATAGCACCGAAGCGACGCTTCAGTGCCAGACCTGATCAGAGGTCGTCGAGATCGCGCACCCAATTGCTGGCTTCGAGACGATTGCGCACGCCAATTTTTTTGTAGACGTTATACAAATGGCTTTTTACGGTGTGCTCGCTGACTTCCAACGCTTCGGCGATATCCAAATTAGTGGCGCCATTTTTAATCAATTTAAGAATTTGGCGCTCGCGCTTAGTTAGCTTGATATCGCTGTGTTTGATGGACGGCGCGCGACGATTTTTTTCCAAAAAGTGGTGCAGCAGTCTACGTGGTACCCAGTACTCGCCCTGAAGCAGGCATTCTAGCCCTCGAATCAGCTGATCTTGGTCTGTGTCAGTGAAAAATAACCCCGAAATGCAAGGCCAATCTAAGAGTTCTTCGTGTTCGCTGTTGTGGTGTGCATTCAATAGAGCTGCATTGATGGGCTGCTCGTGGGCGTGAATTTCACCAACCAGCTCTCGCAAATCTTCAGTAGAAATACCTTGGCAATCGATCAATAGCAAGTGCGCTGCGGTGGCATCGCTGCTGATTTTTTCAATAACGGTACAGGGTAGCGAAGTTTTTTCCCCAATAAGCGATGCTAGTAAACCGGTTTGTAAGCTGCTGTTAAGAGAGTAAAGAGAAATACCCTTAACGTCGGGACGAACTGAAATCGCTGTCACAATATTATCTGCCCTTAAGTTTTATTCCTGGCGGTATCATTGGGTTTTTTATGGCCCTTAACTGATCTGATCTTTCAAGTATGCGAATTATGCCTAAATTCTTGATTTTACGGAAGGGAATAATTTAATTTCCCGAGCCTAAAGGTGTGTTTTTTTAAGACTTTTTTATGGTATTCGGTCTGTTTTGCCGTGGATCCCTAGTACTTTGCTGGCGTAACATTCTTTTTTGGCGGGCTTAGACCAACCTGGTCAAGTTGATTGATTTATGGTTTCAGCGGCCAATCTGTGGTCGCTTCGATTTGGATTGTCGATCGCCGCCGCCTCGAAGGTGGGCTATCGAGCGTCTATATCGAAGCGGAATGGGATGCGATCTATGGTTTTGGCTGCAATGACTGCTAAAATGCCCTGCATTTTTATATTGAGGAGTCAAATGTGATGCCAGCTCAGCGAGTTTCAGAAGCGCGAGTCGTCGGTACGCTTGCGTTACTGTATGTTTTCCGCATGCTCGGTTTGTTTATGGTGTTTCCCGTGATGATGCTGTTTGGCATGGAGTATGAGCATGCGACGCACTTTTTATTGGGGGTTGCTCTAGGCGGATACGGTTTGACGCAAGCTTTTTTGCAAATACCGATGGGAATGCTGTCTGATATTTGGGGGCGGAAACCGGTTATTCTATTGGGGTTGTCACTGTTCGTTGTGGGGAGTGTCGTGGCGGCTATCTCCGACAGTGTTTGGGGATTGGTGTTTGGTCGCGCTCTTCAGGGGGCAGGGGCCATTGCCAGTGCTGTCATGGCTCTCGTCGGCGACTTAACCTCTGAGCAAAACCGAACCAAGGCTATGGCCATGATTGGGGCGTCCATAGGGCTTTCATTTTCCGTGGCGATGGTGATCGGACCTGTATTGGCCTCAATTGGGGGGCTGCCTTTAATATTTTGGGTTTCGGCCGGTTTGGCCTGTTTAGGAATGGTCATATTGTATTTGCTGGTGCCAAACCCACCCAATTTGAACGCAACCCGAGAAGGGTTGTTGCCATCTGGCTTGCTGCGTGGAGCCTTGGGTAATTTTGATTTGCTGCGTTTAAATTACGGTATTTTCGCCCTCCATTTCGTGTTGACTGCGACCTTTGTTGTGGTGCCCTATGTGTTGAGAGATGCGGGGGTTCCGAGTAGTTCGCACTGGTCCTATTATTTACCGGTAATGGCCTTGGCGTTTCTGGCAATGCTGCCTTTTATGTATTTGGCTGAGCGCAAGCGGCGAATCAAATTGGTGTTTATTGCGGCAGTGGGCTTACTTTTGGTGGCTGAACTGATTCTGGCTCAGGTCATGGTGCTACCTGGGTGGGTCTTGGGGCTATTTGTATTCTTTACGGCCTTTAACTTGTTGGAGGCGACGCTGCCATCCTTGATCAGCAAGCAGGCACCGGCCGGCAGTAAAGGTACCGCCATGGGTGTCTACTCGACTTGCCAATTTCTGGGGGCTGCGGCTGGCGGCATCGTCGGAGGTTGGTGTTATCAGCATTTAGGTGAGCACAGTGTGCTCTGGGTTGCCGCGGCAGTGGTTGCTGTGTGGTTGGTTGTCGCTTTTGGTATGCGCCAGCCGCGGTATTTGACCAGTTTGTGTGTTCCTGCAGCGAAAGCCCCCGAAGCTGCTGAATTACAAGCATCAGTTCCTGGGGTAGTTGAAATGTTTTGGGTCAAAGAGCAGGCATTGCTTTACCTTAAAGTTGACGATAAACAGTTTGTCCGGGGGACGCTCAATGACTATTTGCAGGGCGTATAAGTAACGGCAGTGAATGTGCTGGTTTGGGCGAGATAATAAAAGCTGCTATTCGAGCGGTTTGATTATTTTGCCTTATGCTGTGACATAATGTAGTGCTATTGGGTTGCCGGACGCAATTTGGGGTGTCGAAAATCCGATATATCGAACATGTTGAAATTCCGAATTCGGATTTTGAGTATTACATATTTAGTTAAAGTGGGAGGTCAGAGTGGCGAGCCGTGGTGTAAACAAGGTGATTTTAGTTGGAAATATTGGGCAGGACCCGGAAGTACGGTACACGCCAGCGGGGAGCGCGATTACTTCAATAAGCGTGGCGACTTCGGAAACATGGAAAGACAAGCAAACCGGTCAGCCTCAGGAGCGCACTGAATGGCATAGAGTGGTATTTTTTAATCGCTTGGCCGAAATTGCCGGCGAATATCTGCGCAAAGGCAGCAAAGTTTATATCGAAGGCGCTTTGCGTACCCGCAAGTGGCAAGATCAACAGGGTCAAGACCGGTATACGACAGAAGTTGTTGCGGCTGAAATGCAAATGCTGGACAGTCGTAATGCGGCCAGTGGCGATGCCTCTTCCGCGTCGCTTGCCAGCTACGATGACATGGCTTATGGCGCTCCTTCCGCTCCCGCTCCGCGCTCAGCTCCAGCTCCGCGTCAAAATGCCCCGGCGAACAACCCTCCAGCTGCCGCCCATCAGTCTGATGTGAAAGATTTTGACGGTTTTGATGACGATATACCGTTTTAAAAATCACCACACAATGATTCTACAAAAGCGATTGCTTCGTGGCCTTTAAAGTTCTCCTCACCGAATCGAAATCTGCGGTTGGAAATGCCCTGTCCAGGGGTTATGAAAGCCAATCGCTCAGCTTTTTATGCCCTGAATTTACCGCTGAGCAATGGCAAAATGAGGATTTTGTCTACGACTACCTCAAAGAGCAGAGGCCAGCGGTTATCGTCAACAGCATGGTGTTTGATCGCGCATTTTGTGAGGACGCTGCTTCCGCAAACGGGATTTTGGCGCGAGTCTGCAAACGCCTCGATTTTACGATTATTCATTTGTCGTCCCACCTCGTTTTTGCCGAGACCCAGCGCAATGGTGAAGTGTTGTCAGAGCAAGATAGTCCCTTGCCTGCCTGTGACTGGGGGCGATATTTGCTCGAAGCTGAGCGCAGTATGGCAGACATTACTCGGTCTGTCGTTGTGCGTCTGCCCTGGCTGCTCGATGGTGATCAGGGGATTATTTACCAGCTGGCCTCGTCTCTGTTGCGTGAAGATGGCGTGAAAACGTCGGAAGTGTGGCGAGGGACGCCGGTCTTTTTGGATGATGTGGTTAGGGCGGTGATTGCCATGGTGCATCAGATTCTATGTGGTTCTGAAAATTGGGGGGTATTTCATTTTCATTCCAGCGATTCGTGTTCAGAAGCCGAGTTTGCTGATTATTTAGCGCGCATTCTCTATCGCAGTGGCTGTACGGTTGCGCCAATAAGCGTCGTCAAGCAGGAGGCGAGGCTATTTCCAGGAAACGGTTGGTTGGTGGGTAATCGCTGCACCAATTGTTTTGGAATTCAGTTTCGCAGCTGGCGTCAGGGTACTAAAGGGCGTTTAGAGTCTTGGTTAGCCGATCAAGTTGAGCGAGGTTTGGTGCAATTGCGGGTGGACTCTTAGCGTCCTTCCAGCTTGTTAGCAATGTTATGTGGGGGCAAAGCGTTGTAGGCGATGCATCCCCGCATCACCCACAATTTCTATTTTAGGGCGTTCAATCCTTCAGTTTTTGAAAGATTAATGTGGCATTGGTGCCGCCAAATCCGAAGCTGTTGGACATGATTTTATTGAGTGTCCGCGCTTCCATGGCTTTCGCAATGGGCATGCCTTCTGCTTCTGGGTCAACTTCGGTGATGTTGGCTGACGCAGAGATAAATTTATGCTCCATCATCAGCAAGCTATAGATGGCTTCTTGAACCCCGGTTGCTCCAAGTGAGTGGCCTGTTAATGACTTGGTTGAGCTGATGGTTGGCACTTGATCGCCAAAAACTTCTTTAACCGCTTTTAATTCGGCAAGATCGCCCACGGGTGTGCTGGTGCCGTGCGAATTAATGTAGTCAATTACGCTGGCGTCGGTCATTGCCATGGCTTGGCGCATACAGCGTGCTGCACCTTCACCGGAGGGGGCGACCATATCATAGCCGTCGGAAGTGGCTCCGTAACCCACCAGTTCACCGTATATTTTTGCGCCGCGAGCCAGTGCGTGATCCAGTGATTCAATCACTAAGCAGCCTCCACCACCAGCGATCACAAAACCATCGCGGCTGGCATCATAGGGGCGAGACGCCGATTCGGGGGTGTCATTGTATTTGGTCGAAAGCGCACCCATTGCATCAAATAATCCAGTGAGTGACCAGTGCTCTTCTTCGCCGCCGCCCGCAAACACAATGTCTTGCTTGCCGAGTTGGATCAACTCCATTGCGTTGCCAATGCAGTGAGCGCTGGTGGCGCAAGCTGATGATATGGAATAGTTCACGCCCTTGATCTTAAAGGGGGTTGCAAGACAAGCAGAGGTGGTGCTCCCCATGGTCTGTGTGACCCGGTAAGGGCCGGCGCGTTTAACCCCTTTTTGTCGAATGATATCTGCGGATTCGACAACGCTTTTGGTGGAGGCGCCGCCAGAGCCGATAATGATACCTGCCCTTTCGTTAGACACTTCCGCTTCACTGAGCCCAGCATCCGCAATCGCATTGTTCATGGCCACATAAGCAAATCCCGCAGCGTCACCCATAAAACGCAGAGTTTTGCGGTCGATGTGGTCTGCTAAGTCGATGTCAATGGAACCGGAAACCTTGCTGCGAAATCCATGTTCAGCGTAACTTGGATTGTAGCGGATTCCAGATTTGCCTGACACCAGCGCATCCAAAACAGTTGCGATATCGTTGCCTAAACAGGATACTATGCCCATTCCGGTAACAACAACACGTCTCATAGTCAACCTCTTTATACGTTGGGGTTAGGTTAAGCTGGGTAGCTTAACGCAAATTGATTTTAGTCATTATTCCGCAAAAAGCGGCTATTAAAACGCTTCGGTGTTGGTAAACAGGCCAACACGGAGGTCTTTTGCGAAGTAGATGTCTTTGCCATCCATAGTGACGCGGCCATCGGCGATGCCCATTACCAATTTGCGCTCAATAACACGCTTGAGATTGATGTGGTATTGAACCAGTTTGGCGCTGGGTAGAATCTGCCCTGTGAATTTAACTTCGCCAGCGCCGAGTGCGCGACCACGGCCAGGGTTACCTCGCCAAGCTAAGAAAAAGCCAACCAGTTGCCACATGGCGTCAAGGCCTAGGCAGCCAGGCATAACGGGATCCCCTGGGAAGTGGCAGTCAAAAAACCACAAGTCCGGTGTGATGTTCAATTCGGCAACAATTTCTCCTTTACCGAATTCACCGCCTGAATGACTTATGTGGGCTATGCGGTCAACCATTAACATATTGGGTACGGGTAACTGGGCGTTCCCCGGACCAAACATTTCTCCCTGACCGCAGGCGATTAACTCCTCACGTTCGTAAGAGGATTTTGGTTCAAAAGGCATCATATTGTGTATCGCTATTGTATTGAACAAAGTGTTATTTTTCTGCGCAAATTTAAGTCGATTGTCAGAAAATCGAGCTTACAAAACCTGGGCGCTGAGGGAGTGCCATTCTAGCGGCAAAACCGTTTATGTCCAGTAAAATGCGTAATTAACGCCCCGTAATTGTAAATGCGTCAAGGCCTTATGGTATAGTCGGGCTGTTTTGCCTACCTCTCCAATTTGTAATAAGGACTAAAAAATGATCAATAAGTGCCTCTTTCCGGTAGCGGGTTACGGTACCCGCTTTTTGCCAGCAACTAAATCCATGCCCAAAGAAATGCTGCCCATTGTGAATAAACCCTTGGTGCAATATGGCGTTGAAGAATCTTTGGATGCAGGTTTAACGGAAATCGGCTTCGTGACGGGCAGGGGGAAGCGCGCCATTGCAGACCATTTTGATGTGAGCTACGAGTTGGAGCATCAGATCGCCGGTTCGTCGAAAGAAGAGTATTTGAACTCCATTCGTGCGGTGATGGCCAAGGGTTCGTTTTCTTTCACCCGTCAGCGCGAAATGCGGGGTTTGGGTGACGCGATTCTCAATGGTAAGCGCCTGATTGGTGATGAAGCCTTTGGCGTAGTGCTATCGGACGACCTATGCGTTGCGGATGCAGGCGGTGAAGGTGTGTTGGCGCAAATGGTTGGACTCTATCGTCAGTTTCGTTGCAGCATTGTTGCAATTCAGGAAGTCCCTAAGGACCAGATTCATAAGTTTGGGGTGATCGCTGGCAGTCAAATTAAAGAAGGCCTCTTTCAAGTGACGGATATGGTAGAAAAGCCTGACCCCGAAGAGGCCCCTTCCAATCTGGCTGTAATCGGGCGCTATATACTGACCCCAGATATTTTTGAAATCATTGAAAATACTGCTCCGGGAAAAAATGGCGAGATTCAGTTGACCGACGCTCTGCTGACCCAAGCCCAAAAAGGCTGTGTTCTTGCTTATAAGTTTAAAGGGCGACGCTTCGATTGCGGAAGTGTTGAAGGATTTGTTGAGGCGACAAATTTTGTCTATGAAAACGTTTATTTGAAGTCGTAAATACACGCTCATGTTATGGTCGAAAAATAAACTGGAGTGAATTTCGGTACGTCAATATAACCCAATAAAGACTATGCCCAATTGATGCCCCATGTGCTTATGGAAAGCTCTGGGGTTTTCCTATTTTTAAGGGCTGCACACCTGAGGACGAGTATGAAAATCAATTGTTTTAAGGCCTACGATATTCGCGGTAGGGTTCCCGAAGAGTTGAACGATACGGTGGCTTATCGCATCGGTCGTGCTTTTGTTGAGTTTTTGCAGGCGAAGACCGTTGTGGTGGGCCACGACGTCCGTTTAACCAGTTCATCTTTGACGGATGCGCTGGTATCGGGGTTGACGGATGCGGGTGCTGACGTGAGCCATATCGGTCAATGTGGTACTGAGGAAGTGTATTTTGGCACTTTCGAGCTGGGAGCCGATGGTGGTATCTGCGTGACCGCCAGTCACAACCCCATGGACTATAACGGTATGAAATTGGTGCAAAAAGGTTCGCGGCCGATCTCCAATGATTCCGGTTTGGCGGAAATTCGTCGAATGGCAGAGGAGGGCGACTTTGTCGTGCCGGGTGCGAAGGGGCAGGTCTCACGGGTCGACCTGCGCCCAACTTACATTAAGCATTTGTTGACCTACGCGGATCCAGCGGCAATGAAGCCGCTAAAAGTGGTGGTGAATGCGGGTAATGGTGGCGCAGGTGCTGTTGTGGATGGACTGGAGCCATATTTACCGCTGGAATTTGTGAAAATTCATCATCAGCCGGACGGACATTTTCCCAATGGTATACCGAATCCTTTATTGGTCGAAAATCAAGGGGTTACGTCGGATGCAGTTAAAGCGGCGCAAGCTGACCTTGGGATTGCTTGGGATGGGGATTTTGACCGCTGTTTTTTCTTTGACGAGCGGGGTCAGTTTATCGATGGTTATTATGTGGTGGGGCTGTTGGCGGAGGCTTTTCTGCTGAAAAACCCAGGGGCTAAAATTGTTCATGACCCTAGACTGACCTGGAATACCCTGGACATTGTCCAACAAAGTCAGGGACAGGCGATACAAAGCAAAACCGGCCATGCCTTCATTAAAGAGCGCATGCGGCTTGAGGATGCTGTTTACGGTGGTGAAATGAGTGCGCATCATTATTTTCGCGATTTCGCCTATTGTGACAATGGCAACATTCCCTGGTTGCTGGTGGTTGAATTGCTAAGCCGCTCAGGCAAAACCCTATCGCAATTGGTTGAACAGCGCATGGCCAAATTTCCGTGCAGTGGTGAGATCAACCGGAAAGTGTCGGATCCGATTGCTTTGATGGCCGCTGTGGAGCAGCATTTCAGTGCAAGTGCCTTGCGAGTGGAAAAAGTCGACGGTTTGTCCATGGCGTTCAAAGACTGGCGTTTTAATGTACGCAGCTCCAGTACTGAGCCGGTTTTCAGGATAAATGTGGAGTCGCTTGAAAATCGCCAATTGATGCAGGAAAAAACCGAGGAGCTACTGGCATTTCTAGAGCAAAATTAGTTTGAATTGCGCCGATGAAATATGGGTGTTGAGGTGCTTTTATGTCTGCAGTAGAGCTGTTTTGAATTATTGTGCGTAGGTTTAACCTGAATCCGTTTCGAAGTCACGGATTCAGGTTAAATTCAAGGGGTTCTGGATAGTGGAAAGTCAACCGGTCAATTTGGCGATTTCGTCTTGCTTGTTGGGGGAAGCCGTTCGATATAATGGTGGTCATAAGCGCTCGGATTTCTGCGCCGATTCTTTGGCGCCGTTCGTTCGCTTTTTGCCGTTATGTCCTGAGGTTGCTATTGGTTTGGGTGTTCCGAGGGAGCCGATTCGTCTCGTCGGTGATTGGGGGCAGCCGCGGGCAGTGGGTGTCAAAACCCCCTCGTTGGATGTTACGGCAGAATTGCTCGATTACGCCGATACGGTTAAGGGCCAGGTCGCCAACTGTCACGGCTATATATTTATGAAGGATTCTCCCAGTTGCGGTGTCTACTCCACCAAGGTTTACACGGACAAAGGTATCCACTTAAAGAAGACGTCAGGGTTATACGCGGGGCGCATGCTTAAGCATTTGCCGCTGTTGCCAGTGGAGGAGGCGGGGCGTCTCAACGATGGCGCGTTGTGCGAGAATTTCATAACCCGTGTTTTTCTCTATCACGACTGGCGGGTTCACCTGCAGCCACAGGCGCGTTTTTTGGTAGCTTTTCACT
The DNA here is from genome assembly GCA_050289365.1 of Cellvibrionaceae bacterium. Lineage (GTDB taxonomy): Bacteria > Pseudomonadota > Gammaproteobacteria > Pseudomonadales > Cellvibrionaceae > JBNKFP01. The sequence goes on from JBNKFP010000056.1 coordinate 13,145, forward strand.
CCCGGCACAAATACCTCATTATGGCCTATAGTCAAAGGCTCTATCGGCAGTTGGGGCATTTGGTTGCTCAGGCGGGTTTGCTGAAGATCAACACATTGCAAACGCAGTATATAAATGAGCTGATGGTCGGTACCCGGCGCCCTCCGACACGGAGGGGGCATGTAAATGCGTTATCTCATCTCGTTGGGTATCTGCGCAAAGAAGTGCCGGGGGCGATTCGTCAGGATTTGAATCAAGCCATCGATGAATATCGATTGGGCCAAGTGCCTTTGTCTGTGCCAATGAAGTTAATGGGCCACTACTTATCGCACTATGGTTCTGATTACATCAAACAGCAGAGTTACCTCAATCCACACCCGCCGGAATTGGGTCTCCGTAATCGAATTTAGTGGGCGTGGGTTCGGAGGGATTGGTGGTTGGAGGCGACAGCGATGGGGTGCTGAAGAAGTGGTCTTTTTGCTGGCCTTTTAACCAAAAACTCCTTTTTTTTCAATGTTCTTGGGTTTTTTTAATTAAATTTTAATAATGGTTGACGACACCTTAATCCGACCATATAATGCGCC
>JBNKFP010000057.1:0-13586 GCA_050289365.1 Cellvibrionaceae bacterium
ATGACCGCCTTACTTCCGGCAAATCATCTTCACTTGGCACGGGACCGACTAGCACCTTAAATAATGGGCTACCTTCTCCTACACGGATTTCAACCGGCTGCCTGAGCTTTTGCCCTAATTGACGCACAAGACTTTCCGCACTGCTTTTTTTCGCGAATGCGCCCACCTGCAAATACAACCCTGTCGCTGCCATTGATGGGTCCGCCCTCCCCCCCCTAGAGCCGGTATGTTCCCCAGCAGGCGTTACCACCTCAATCAACACTTGCGCCGTACCTTTTTGAAGCATGCCAAGTTTTTTGGCCGCCACATAACTCAGATCGACCACTCGACCATCGTGAAAAGGGCCGCGATCGTTCACCCGTACGACAACAGCGCGATTATTCTCCAAATTGGTGACGCGCAAATAGGACGGTATGGGCAGGGTTTTGTGTGCAGCGGTCATGGCGTACATATCGTAGGGCTCACCATTGGCCGTGGTATTGCCATGAAACTTCGTCCCATACCAGGAGGCAAAGCCGGTTTGTGAATAACCCTCAGGGTGAAAGTTAATGTGATAGGTTTTGCCCAACACAGTATAGGGACTGCGATTACCTGCCGGAGTAACGGGCTCTATTTTCGGTATAGCATCCGCAACATGAGTTACGTCCACATCCACTGCTGGAGCACCATCCCGGGTGTATTGACTGCGACTGCTCTGCCATGAAACACAGCCACTCACACAGACAAATAGGCATGCTAAACCGATCAGTTTCAAGGTGGTAACAAACCGTTTTAAGCGTGACAAAATATACATTTTCCAATTAAATTACATTTAAAAGTTAGACACTTTTTTCTCGGATGTTTCCGCAATTTTTTTCTGCTGAACGATGGCTTCGCTAAGCTCCCAAACTGCCCGTGCATACATATGACTGCGGTTATAGCGGGTGATCACATAAAAATTATTAAACCCCAACCAATAATCATAACCTTCCGGCTGTTCATATCGCAGCAATATGGCTTTTTGATCGGGTGTCACCGGAGTGTGCAGCTTAACCCCCCTCGATCGCCACTGACTTAGAGAGGTATCCGGCCTTGAGCGGCTATTTAATAATTCATTGTCGATTTTTTGGGATAGCCCCGCTTGCACCAAGACCGGCCGCCCCGTTTGCCAGCCATGAGCTTTAAAATAATTTGCCACACTGCCGATTGCGTCGGTTTTATTCTGCCAAATATCCACCAATCCATCGCCATCAAAATCTCGTGCATAGTGACGATAACTGCTTGGAATAAATTGACCGTACCCCATAGCGCCCGCGTAAGACCCCATAAGATCCAAAGGGTTTTGTTTCTGCTCGCGAGCCAATAAAAAAAGTTGTTCCAACTGGCCACTAAAAAATTTGGCTCTGGGTGGATAATCAAAACCCAATGTGGCCAACGCATCCACAACTCTATAGGACCCCATATATCGACCATAACGGGTTTCAACGCCAATGATGGCCACAATAATCTGCGCATCAACACCGTACACTTCTTCAGCACGCTGTAAATCACTTTTGTTTTCTTGCCAGAATTGCACGCCTTGCGCGATCCGATCCTGCCCCAAAAATATCTGCCGGTATTCATACCAAGGTTTCGTTTTTTCCGCCGGTCTGGCAATGGCGTCAAGAATGGATTGCTTTTTTTCGGCCTGACTTAAAACCTCACCAATGGCTTCCTTAGTAAACTTATGTTCCTTTACCATTTTATTAATAAATGCCGCAGCCGCCGGGTGTTCGCTGTAATCACCGGCGCTAGATTCGCTGCAGACGAATCCGGTAAAAGCCATGAGACACAACTTTCTAATTAAATTCATAGGTTACTCGTTTAAATAGTTACTTTTTTACGCTCTGTCGCTATAGCCATCAACAATCCAAACCCTACCATCAAGGATATTAAAGACGTCCCTCCCAGGCTCACCAAGGGAAGAGGTACGCCGACGATAGGGAGCAAGCCTGATACCATACCAATATTGACAAAAACATAAACCATAAAGGTTAAAATAATACTGCCTGCAAGCAGACGTCCGAAGGTGGTTTGCGCGGTGAAAGCAATCCACATACCCCGCGCGATCACAAAAAAATAACAACACAGTAGTAAAATAACACCTTTCAACCCAAACTCCTCTGCAAGTACTGCGATAATAAAATCCGTATGGCTTTCCGGCAGAAAATCCAGTTGGGATTGCGTACCTTTCATCCACCCCTTACCCTCGATCCCACCAGAACCTATAGCGGTCTTTGACTGTATAATATTCCAACCGGTTCCGAGCTTATCGGCCTCAGGGTCTAACAAGGTGAGAACTCGCTGCTTTTGATAATCATGCATGACAAAGGTCCACATAGGCCAACTGGCTGCGGATAAAAGCGCAAGCGCGAAAAAAATATAGCGCCAAGGCAATCCGGCTAAAAACAAACCGATCAACCCCGAAGCCGAGACCAAAATGGCAGTACCCAAATCCGGCTGCTTCAATATGAGCAACGCCGGCAGACCAACAATGATCAAACACACCACAATATGACGAATCTTTGGCGGCAAAACCCTTGACGAAAAATAAGCGGCAACGCATATGGGTACAGCCAATTTCAAAATTTCCGAGGGCTGAAAGCGCACCACCCCTAAACTCAGCCAGCGCTGAGCACCCTTAGCACCGACACCGATCACCAAAACGAGGGCTAATAAGGCCAAGCCCACAAGATAAAAAGGCAAGGCACTGCGCGCTAAAAAACGCAAATTAACTTGGGCCACCATGATCATGGCAATATACGCTAATACAAAAAATACCATTTGCCGCTTGAGCATGAATTCACTTTTGCCACTGGCACTGAAAAGCACAAACAAGCCAAATGCGGTGAGCACCAATAGCCCCAGCAACAAAAATGGGTCTAAATGAATGATCCGCCAAAACTCACTCGGCTTTTTAAAAACACCTCCCGAGTCCGGTAAACGACGAACAAAATCTTGTCCTTTGACAATCATTGGCCACCCCCCGCTACAGAATGACGATCGAGTTGAGTATTGCGCGCCGATTCAATGCCAAACCAAGCATCAAAAACCTGTCGCGCGACCGGCGCCGCAGCACTTGATCCATGCTCACCATTTTCAACAATCACCGCCATTGCGACTTGCGGGTTTTCTGCAGGAGCATAGGCAATAAAGAGGGCGTGATCCCAATTGCGGTCATGCAATTTGTCCCGATCATAACGCTCGTCCTGGGCAATTCCAACAACCTGTGCAGTACCGGTCTTCCCAGCCATGGTGTAACCGGCCCCGTTACTAATTGCTCTCGCCGTGCCGTGAGCACTGTGAACCACACCTTTCATAGCTCGGGCTATATATTGCCAATTCTCTGGAGTAGATTCGTAAGTTTGATGGCCGTTGGTAGAAACTTCCGTCTGACCAATGTATTTGACTAGCTTAGGAGAGTAGAGCTTCCCCTTAGACGCTATGGTTGCCACCATTAAAGCTAATTGCAGCGGCGTTACCAGCACATCACCCTGGCCAATACTCACATTCAAGCTATCCCCCGGAAACCAGGGAAGTCCACGCGCACCGCGTTTCCAAACTCGCGAAGGCCAGAGCCCTGCACGCTCATTGGGCAAATCAATTCCCGTTTTTTCCCCCAAGCCAAATGCGGCACCCACCGGATGCATCTGATCAATTCCCATGCGCACAGCCAAGTCATAAAAATAAGTATCACATGACTCGACGATTGCTTGGTATAAATTCACTTTATTGCCATGTCCCCATTTCTTCCAATCGCGGTAAAAACGCTCGTCTTTATCCAATTGGTAGTACCCTGGGTCACGAATGGTCCACTCCGGTGTAACCGACCCCGTTTGCAACCCTCCCAAACCTAGAATGGGTTTTAGCGTTGACCCAGGGGGATACTGCCCCTGAATAGCGCGGTTGAACAAAGGTAAGTCTCGAGATTGGTTTAAGGCTTTGTAATCGGCATAGCTAATACCCGTGACAAACAAATTGGGGTCATAGGTCGGTGCGCTGACCAGTGCCAAAACCCCTCCAGAATTAACATCGATCACCGCCACCGCACCGCGATTCTCACCTAAGGCACTATAGGCAGCACGCTGCAACTCTAAATCCATCTGTAAAAATAGATCTTTGCCGGGTATTGGATCGATTCGTTCCAATACCCGGAGCACTCGTCCATGGGCGTTAGCCTCAACATGTTGCGACCCGACTTCACCGAGCAAGTCCAACTCGTAAGATTTTTCCAGCCCAATTTTTCCGATGCTGTAGGTGCCGCTATAGCGCCTGTAGGTATCCTCATCGAACCCAGTTAACTCGCGCTCATTAATACGACCGACGTAACCGATCGCATGCGCAAATAATTCACCCTGAGGGTAATAGCGCACCAATTGCGCTTCCACATCCACCCCGTCAAGTCGATATTCGTTCACGGCAACCCTTGCGATCTCTTCTTCCGTAAGACGATAGCGCAAGGGTACGGATTCATAAGGACGCCGACGCTGTTCAAGTGCTTTATAAAAATTGGTGCGATCATCTTCAGTCAACGCAATCAATTCACCGATGACATCCAATGTTTTATTGAGATCTTTCACACGCTCTTTGACGATGGAAAGTGTATAGCTGGGACGATTATCCGCCAGCAGCACGCCATTGCGATCAAATATCAAACCGCGCGTGGGAGGAATTGGTTGAACTTGAATACGGTTGCTATCGGCTTTGGTTACGTAGGCTTGATATTGGACGACTTGCAGCTCATAAAATCGAAACACTAATATGCCAAACAGAATGATCACAAATAGAAATGAGATAAGTATGCGCGAACCAAATAACTGGTTTTCACTTCTATGATCCTTTATTTGGCGGTGTTCTTCACTATGATCAGAAAATGGCATCGGCTATGTGCTTATCGGGTCACCTACATGGCGTTTTTGGTTCTGTTATGACCTATTTTCAGGCTGCAAATTCTGTTGTACTTATTATTCCGTGGCAATCAGGATCACAAATGAGACTTTAGCACGAAATTAGCGCTAAGTCGTTGAGAAGACAGGATGAATAGAGCGGACTCGGAGGGAGAAGCGGCCTCTCACCAGAGACAGTAAGAGGCCATTGGTATTGTAAAATTAAAAGAAACCTGCCATAGCATAGGCAGTCTTTTTAAACATCAAATCTTGAGCATCTTCCAATTTAAGGTTGACCTTGTTTGCAGTTGTCACAATCCGCGTACGGTATTCTTTGCGATTCGACACTTCTGACACAGTCTGCCGTGCACTGCCGGCATCCGATACTTTGGAGTCGATTTGGGTATCGGTTCGAACAAATGCGCCTTTTGCGGCCTTTTCACTGATTTCGACGTCCACTACCAACATGTAAGTCACATCCTTCACTAGCGCACCTGAGATAAACTCAGCGGCACCGCCCAACAATCCACCCGCGGCAGCACCTCGGTAGCCCCCCTTAGTGGTGTAACCTACAGCGGCTCCAGCAGCCACAGATCCTCCCAAATAACCTTGGCTCAAGGCCGCTTCAGCTGCGCTAGGGCTGGCTTTTTCCAAGTTCAATACATAGGCCAGAAGGCGAAATTGAGCATCTTCTGGATTCTCCACCAACTCATACCCATTTTGATTGAGGCTTAACTCTTCTTTTACAAAATTGAAGAAAGCGCGACGGTCAAATTCCATAACCCCGCTGCGAATTTCCATATAGATCTTACGTTTTGCTTTTGACACAGGGTCAACAAAAATCGCGGTACTGGTGCGAGTTTGTACATCCAAATTCTTTTTCGTAAGCGCCACCTGAGTAGCAGCACAGCCGTTCAACAGAAACAAGGTCACAGCAAGGGCAAATAATCTTAAAGGCAATAAGTAGTTCATCCAGATCTCCAGTCTTTTCATTTAAGTATTTGTAGCGGCTCGTTACTACCAGTAGCGGCCGTAATAACGATGGTAATAGCGACAATTTCTATAGGTTCGCCATGACACATGATAAACGTCGGCACAGGTATAACCCGGCCTCCAGTTTTGAGGCTTACTGGAAACATCCGGTTTAAGGTCTTTTTGCATTGCGGATTTTACGTACTGATCAATTTTTGCTTCGTCTTCCACAGAGAACGGCTTTTCCATTACCTGCGCATTGAGCTGGGCCTGATAGGCTGCCATGTCATCGGCTTCATCAGCGCGAAGAGTCAGGCTTAACATCGAAACTAGGATTAAAAGAAATAGCTGGCAGGATATTCTATACATTTGCACCTCTCCTTTTAGTGTTGACTATAGCGACAAGCAGCAATATTTGGCGCTTGTAATTCCCACGCTCCGTTTTATACCACTTCCCTCTACCAAGCACAATGCAAGCGGAACGAAATTGTCCATTAAAGGAGTCATCAGGGCTCTAACCACAAGAGGCTATCTTGACCAAGGCACCTCAGAGAGGTAATTTCCGCAGTCCGTTTCGACTACTTGTGGTAGGGATGTTTTTGCAGAATTGTCCAAGCGCGATAGAGTTGCTCAATGAACACGATTCGCACCAATGGATGGGGGAGCGTTAAATTAGACAAGCGCCACTTCACGTCAGCTTGCGCCAAGCAATCGGGATGATAACCGTCTGGACCGCCGATCACAAAACTCAAGTTTACGCCGCTCATTCGCCAACCTTCCAGCTGTTCCGCGAGTTGTTCTGTCGACCACGGAACCCCCTGCAAATCCAACATGACTTTGACATTATTTTGCGGGATTGCCTGCAGGATGGCTGCGCTTTCCTGGCGCATAGATTCATCCATAGAGCTTTTTTTGCTGCGATGACCGCTATTGATTTCAATCAGCTGAGGCGCCAATTCTTTCGGTAAACGTTTAGCGTATTCTTGGTAGCCCTGCAGTACCCAGGATGGCATCTTGGTGCCAACGGCAATTAACTGTGTTTTCAAAACAAAAATTATTCCGCTGGAGTTGTGCCATCATCCATGCGATTAGCTGGGATTTTGGACCATAACTTTTCCAGTTCATAAAAATCACGTGTTGCAGGCAACATGATGTGGACTACCGTATCGCCGTAATCCACTAAAACCCACTCACCATCATCCAACCCCTCGACGCCAATTGGCCTGATACCATGAGTCTTTAGCTCGTCGACCAAGTTGCTGGCTAAGGATTTCACATGCCTGTTGGAGGTGCCATTAGCAATGATCAGATGATCCATTACGTCGGTGAGATCCGCCACAGATATTTCGGTGATTTTCTGCCCTTTCAAGTCATCAAGGGCATTGGTAATCAACCCATTTAATTCGGTACTCATTAATTCTCAATCCTAAATTATTGATAAATTTGGTGTTCTTTGATGTATTCACAGACAGAGCGAGGAAGCAATTGCTGCCAATCATCATTATTTTCGGACGCTTTATCGCGCACCAGCGTTGACGATACCTCTACCGGCACAATCTCCATAAATGCCACGCTACCAGAGCGGCTTAGTTCGCACCACGACGTCACTTTAGATTCAGCCCAATGTCGTTGCTCTGGCGAGATGGCCATATCCTCAAATTGCGGGAAGCCCGGCCTGTTTACCACCAGCAAGCTACCGTGATCGGTTAGGGTTCGCCACTCATGCCATTTGTTGAGGTTGAGCCAGGAGTCCATTCCGAGAATCCAAACCAAATGAAAATCCGGGTAGGCCTGTTGCAGCTGAGCAAGCGTCTGACAGGTATAAGACTTGCCATCCTTGTTTAGCTCAAGATGGTCCAGCAAAAATTCAGTCGCAGACAACTCGGCTTCCGCGGTAAATTCCTGCAGTAGCAAATTCAGCATGGCAAGGCGATGGCGATCCTCAATGGCAGCGACTTGTTTATAGGGCCAAACCTTGCAAGGTACGAAAGAAAAGCTCGCCGGGTGAATTTTTGCAATCACCTCCCGAGCTAAAGATGCGTGACCGTTGTGAACAGGGTTAAAGCTGCCACCAAAAAATATCTTTATTGGTAAACTCACTGACGAATATGCCCGTCACCAAAGACAACCCATTTTTGCGAGGTCAAGCCCTCTAGTCCAACTGGCCCACGAGCATGAATTTTATCTGTCGAAATACCAATTTCCGCACCCAGCCCATATTCAAAGCCATCCGCAAAACGGGTGGACGCATTCACCATGACCGAACTGGAATCCACTTCACGCATAAATCGCCTTGCCAGCGTGTAGTTTTCCGTCACGATCGAATCCGTGTGCTGAGAACTGTAGCGATTGATATGCGCAACCGCAGAATCGAAATCATCGACCACTTTAATCGACAAAATTGGCGCTAAGTATTCTGTTGACCAATCCACCTCACTCGCGGGAATAGCAAAATCCACCATGGCGCAACTGCGATCACAGCCTCTCAGCTCAACGCCTTTCTCTTTGTAAGCCGCAGCAAGCGGAGGCAAACACTGCTCAGCAATGGACGAGTGCACCAGCAGTGTCTCCATAGCATTACATACTCCATAGCGATGGGTTTTCGCATTTAACGCAATGCGAAACGCCTTGTCCATGTCTGCTTCTCGGTCGAGATAGACATGGCAAATACCATCGAGATGCTTAATCACAGGGACCTTTGCTTCAGCGGCAATGCGCTCTATCAAACCGCGACCACCACGAGGCACGATGACGTCCACGGACTCAGGCATGGTAATCAGCAAGCCCACTGCAGCTCGATCTGTGGTCGAAATCACTTGCACCGAAGATTCCGGCAAGTCGGCATCTTGAAGACCTCGGGCAATACATTGAGCGATAGCCCCATTGGATTGGATGGCTTCGCTGCCACCGCGTAAAATTGCCGCATTTCCAGATTTCAGACAGAGGGATGCAGCGTCAATCGTGACATTGGGACGGGACTCATAAATGATGCCGACAACACCGAGTGGCACACGCATTTTACCCACCTGGATGCCGCTGGGACGGTAACTCATATCGGTTATTTCACCACAGGGATCGGCCAGCCCAGCGACTTGGCGCAGCCCTTCAATCATCCCGTCGATTCGGGCTTCGGTTAATTCCAAGCGATCGAGCAGCGCTGGCTCCAAACCATTAGCCAAGCCCTTTTGCATATCGAGTTTATTCGCCTCGATTAGCAATGATCGTGAGGCGTCAATATGCTGAGCTATGGCAATAAGCGCTCGATTTTTTTGTTCGGTCGTTGCAGCGCAAAGTTTACGTGAAGCGCTGCGGGCGTCTTGGCCCACTTGAGCCATATACTGATTGAGATTCATAGGTTTTACTAAGCTGAAAATTTCTGATGACCGCGCAGTATAACAGGAGCGAGCACGGTGAAGCGACCACGCTGTCGGAAACTGTGACAGGATGGGTTATAGCGGTTGATGCTGAAAATGGGCGCGCACGTAGGCGACTTTTTCAATCAGGCTAAACGACCCGTTCGGGGGCATGGATTCGATATGGCGCAGGCGTGGCAGCAGCCCCGAATTGTTTGCCACTTGGATTGACAGACCAGGGCGAGCATTCAGTTCCAACAGCAACGGCCCCAAATCACGATCCAACACCAAATCAACACCCAAATAGCCTAAACCGGTCATATCGGCACAAGCGCAAGCGAGCTCCAGCATCGCCATCCACTGGGGTACCTTTAACTCACCCAGATCCTGTCCGGTATCTGGGTGATGCCTGATGCTGACACCCGATTTAACAGCGCGCACGGCACGGCCAGAATCCATATCGATCCCCACTCCAACCGCGCCCTGATGCAAATTGGCCTTACCCTTGGAATCCGAACAGGACAGCCGCATCATCGCCATCACCGGAAACCCTTGAAATACAATCACGCGCAAATCCGGGATTCCTTCATGGCTGTACTGCAGAAAAGCGTCATCGAGCTTGATCAGTGCTTCAATAACGGCCACATCCATTTTGCCACCCAGAGAAAACAACCCCGCAAGAATATTCGAAATATGTCGCTCAATTTCTTGGCGAGTAATCGCACTGCCATTAGTACGATAGTAAAGTCCGTCTTCAATCTTTTGAATGACCAATATTCCTTTGCCACCTGAGCCTTTGGCAGGCTTGATGCAAAAACCCTGTTCGTCTTGGGTTAACTTGGCAAAATCACTGATGTCATGCTGATTATCAATGCAGCCAATCAGCTTCGGCACATTGACCCCATGCCTGAGTGCGAGGCGCTTGGTTTTCAGCTTGTCATCCACCAATGGAAATAACGACCGCTGATTGTAACGCGAGATAAAGCTGATATTACGACAATTCATGCCCAATATACCCCGCGCGGCCAAGCGTCCATAGCGGGTATTTTGCCACCAGCCCACGTTATTTATCTCGCTCATTCAACAGGGGTTTGAAACGCTTTAATTCACTGAGACGGTAACCGGTGTAGTTACCCAGAAGTAAAACCAGTGCCATAAACACGAGCTGCAATCCGATAAAATTGAACATCAAATGACGAATGATCGGATTGATCATGGCGGCATATGCGAGTATTGCGACCAGCAACGAGCCGCCCCCCTGGCGAAACACCTCTTGTGCGCCCTCTTCTTCCCACAAAATAGACATGCGCTCGATGGTCCAAGATAAAATAATCATAGGGAAAAACGTAATTTTCAGACCTTCGGTTAAGCCGGCACTATAGGCCGCCACTGACAACACAGCAATGATAATAATGACCGACAAAATCACCGCCGATATACGCGCAACCAACAGCAAATTGTGCTGCGACAAATAGGCTCGGATAACCAGCCCTACCCCAACAATTAAAAAGAACCCGATAATGCCAGTCCACAAACTGGTTTGCATAAAGGCCAATGCAATCAGTACCGGCATAAACGTTCCTGATGTTCTCAGTCCCACCAGTATGCGCATTAAGACTACGATCAAAACCCCCACGGGAATCAACAAAATCCCTTTGAATAAGGCTTGCTCTTCCAGTGGTAAGCTGTGAATGGAGAAATCGAGTACGTTTTTTTCAGCCAAAACTTTCTCGCGGGAGATTCGCGAAGCGGGGACTTCTTGCCGAATGATGGAAAAGCTGACGAGCGAATCTCGGCCACCAATTAAATCCAGGAGCACTCCAGAATTGTGCTCCCACAACAACTGATTGGCATCCTGCCCCTGCTTACCCGTCTCGGGATCAAATAAGACGTATTTTTCTCCAGAGAAGACCTGAATGTAATTGACCAGAGATTGACGGCGACGACCGTCCTCCAAAAACAGAGTTTGCACAACCCTTGCAGGTATATCAGCCAAATTCAACAACTCGACCAAACGGTCTTCCCGAGAAATGCCCTGTAGCAATAATTGCGATAATTGCGACTCACTGTTAAACCCACTGATCAGCTCTTTGGTGAGCGTAAAAGCATCTGCGGACCTCTGTCTGGCGCGATCCAGCAATTGGGTGACGGCGGTCAGTTCGGGGCCGGCGTAGGTGATTTTATAGATAGGGGGAGGAACCGATGTAAACTCAGAAAATTCACCAGTGGCCAACATATCCACCTGGTAATACAAGGTTTGTCGTCCGAATGCTTGACGAATAGACCACTCCGCCCAGCGACCGCTGACGCTATCGCTGAATGACAGTCCATAACCAGGGCTCGCCGTGTGCTCGGATACCCGCTCGAATCCCGGCTGACTATCAGGTAACGCCAGGGTCAGCTTGACCGGCTCACCGGAGCCCTGAAATTCGATTTTCGCCTCGATAGACCATATTTGGCGCAACGAATCCGGCAGCCAAGGAACATCAAACACACTGTGTCGATACCACGTCAACGCCAAGCCAATGGTCATCAATACTGCAACCAAGGCATAAAAGGACATGGCTTTCCCTCGGGAAGAACTCGCCATAAGTAGGATTACTCGCTAAATTTGGGCTGGGTAAATTTTTTGGCCACATCGACCACCGCTATATCCCGCAGAAAGGACCGCCCAATGACAATGCCACTGAGATTTGCCGATCGCTCCGCCAGCACAAATTGGGAGTCATCCACTAAATCTCCTAGTTTGATTCGCAAATTTACCACAACTCGCTTGATGGACTCGTCCCCGCCTCCACTTTTTATCCGAATTCTTTTGGCAACGGGCGCTTCAAACACCAAAGTTTCAGCCCTGCCCTTGTCGGCACTGGGCGTTTCTGGGTGCTCATTTACACCATAGGAAAAACGTACCCACTGCTCGCCGTCCCGCTCAAAACTTTGTATGCTAGACGCATAAATCGTTGACATTTTCATGCCCGTATCCATGCGTGTCAGCACACTGCGGTGAAATAAATCGAACCAGACCCACTCCAGATGACCTACCACCACCTCTCCGGAGCTGGTGCGCTTAATGGGCTTTTCCGGATGCCTTGCGGCGGGATTCACTTTGGATTTAGCAGAGGCCGTTTTAGCCACCTGAACTTTTGCGGTTTGGCCTTTTAACGCTTCCAATTGCACCTGTAAGCTGGCTAACTGATCCAATAAAGCTTGCTTTTCCAACTCCACCATTTGCAGTCGCTGGTTTTGCTGACGCAATTGCTCCGCTTGCTGCCACAAAAATTCTTCGTTTTGGCTTTGTGCGTATTGTAAACGCTTGAGCTCTTTCTGGGTCGCGCAACCACTCAAACAACACCATAACCCGATCAATCCAAGGCACTTGCCCAGTGAATTCATGCAATTTTCCCTTGTTTCTCAAATATAAACTGCAGCTCTTGAGATTCGACTGCTTATTCATGTACACGACTTTAAAAGCCAAAATTCCAATAGATTGCAGCACAGAGAAACAGTGAGCCAAACATCACATCAGCCAGTACCGCTGCGCCTCGGCGGAACTTGTAAGGTTGCGCATTGTACTCGGAATGAGGCACCATGTGCTGCCAAGCACTCAGTTATTTTTATCCCAGTTTGAACCGCGCTAACGCCATAATTTAATTGGACGCCTATCCTTCTGATGAGCCTTTTGAGACGACTGAACACACAAACTATTCGCGCTGTCATTTTTGACCACGATGGTACCCTGGTCAATTCTGAGCCCGTGCATTATTCCTGCTGGCAGAAGGTCTTGGCAACCTTTGGCGCAACCCTGTCAGCGGAAACCTACAACATCAACCTATCGGGAAAACCCTCCATTCAATCCGCTCACTGGCTGATTGAACATTTCACATTGGGCTCAGTCTCAGCGCAGCAGATGTTTGAAGAAAAAACAACATTACTCCATCACTGGCTAACCAACCACGCTTTCCCACTCAAGGAAGGCGCCAACGATTTACTCAATCATCTTCACCCAAGAGTTCCTTTAGCCATTGCCTCAGGTGCCGGCCGAATGGAGGTAGAACGCTCGGTTGAAGCTCACCAGCTTCGCAAATACTTTAAAACCCTATGCACTAAGGATGATGTCAAACACAATAAACCCGCTGCCGATGTCTACCTACTTGCCGCAGAAGAACTTGGAGTTGAACCCAGCGAATGCATTGCCATAGAAGACAGTGATACTGGCCAGGCCGCAGCCGAAGCCGCGGGCATGCATTGCTTTCGTCTGACCGATAACACCCGCGCCCGCGCCAGCAAACACTGGACACCCATAAGCCAGCTGAGCGATCTATTAAAATAAACCTGAATCCGCCTCGAAGTCACGAAT
>JBNKFP010000058.1:0-13507 GCA_050289365.1 Cellvibrionaceae bacterium
GCTAGCGCGTTTCGTGCCCAATATAAATTACAGGCCTGTGCCCAGCGTGCCTATGGCATTCTTGACGAGGTAGATTGCATCGTAACGCCGACGATTGGCACTTCGTACACAATTGAAGAAGTACTGGCCGATCCGATCACATTGAATTCAAATTTGGGTTATTACACCAATTTTATGAATCTGCTCGATTGCGCGGCGATCGCTCTGCCCACGGGTTTTCAAGCCAATGGTGTCGGAGTGGGGATCACCCTGTTTCAAAAAGCTTTTTCGGATAAAGCTTTAATCGGTATAGGCCGCTTTGTAGAAAGCTTATTCCGTTCCAGTCAACCCGTCTCCCTAAGTAGACAGGCCGCGGCTCAGTCGACGGTTGATGTTGTCGTTTGTGGCGCGCACCTGCAAGGGTTACCATTGAACTGGCAGCTGACGGAACGAGGCGGCACGTTTATCAATGCAACCCAAACCAGCGCTCACTACAGGCTCATGGCCTTATCTGGCGGCCCCCCGCAAAGACCTGGAATGATTCGAGTCGCCTCTGGAGGAAAATCGATTGATGTTGAGGTCTGGCGATTGCCGCTGCATGAATTTGGTGGATTCGTCGCGCAAATACCTGCACCCTTAGCGATTGGTAAAGTAGAACTGATTACCGGTGACTGGGTCAGTGGTTTTGTCTGCGAAGGAATTGCGCAAGATGACTCGGTGGATATTAGCGATTTGGGTGGTTGGCGTCAGTATTTAGCTAAGGTTGTGGATACTCAATAGGCGCTATTAATCTTGTGTTGCAAAATCAAATTATTGAGATTTTCTTTTATAAAGTTTTTGCTTGGATTCAGTGGCCCACTGGTAATTACCAGTGCAATCAGGGCCTGTACAAGTAAAATGTAGGTAAGTTCAGCGCGTCGAAACATCTCAGAATCTCCAAATTAAAAAATCCAGTAATAGCGATTAAGGCTGTTCTAGGGAGGAGTGCTTTAGCAACGCCAGTGCAAAATTCTTTGCGCTGTAGCTGACGGTTATACGCTGCTGCCGCCTGATTCTCCCACAGGATCTTAATCGTCTATTACTGGCAAAACCGAGTAACTGGAGTATTCGCAGCCCATCATCCCGAAAGGCTTCGAAAAAAGGCATTCACTGCCTCTCATGGGTGTTCAGAGGATCTGAACGGCCCAGTGTGTCCTTCACTGAGCTGAAAAATCACTATTCAGTCGTTCTAATAGAGACCTGCCGACTGTCGCTGTTTTCAATATCCAGTCGGTCAATGACCTGCTTGACCCCTTGGGTGTTCCTGACAATCCAATAGGCTAACTCTCTCTCGCTATCACTGGCGACCTGACCGGTGATGGTGACAACGCGATTGTTTGTCTCTATGTCTATATTCATGCCGCTGGTTTGACGGTTGGCTAACAACTGCGACTTCACCTTGTTGCTGATCGTGACATTGGACAAGCGTGAATCGACGAGGTTAAGGTGACGCGGTCGCTCCACTTCGCCGGTGTTCGATTTATTATTAATGACCACCAGCTGGTTCTGAACTTTGTCGACACCCTTAACATTCAAAGCCAGCTGTTCTGCCAGGGATTTTGCCACGCTGCTGTCAGTTGCCCCGGACAAGATGACAACCGAATCGAGGATGGAAACATTAATTGACGAACCTCGTAAATGAGGACTGGATTGAATGGCTCCTTCAATTAGACCTGTGCGCTTCGCGTTGACCAGTTCAGATTCATCGGCCAGCGAAATTTGCGGCAAAAACACATTCAATACTATGAGCGACCTTAAAATCGCTTGTTTAAAAATCGATAACACCATGGTTTAAGGTCAAAGCCCAATTTTTGTCATTTATGAAGAACGGGATCACTACTGTGTCTGCCAAGCGATTGGCCGAACTCTGAATTCCCCAATTAAGAGCTGCGGCAAAACATCGAGCAATGATATGCTGCCTCCCCCCCGGGCATAGCCTGATTTGAATTGAGTGAGCATGTTCAAATCGGGTGACTACAGCAACGCGGTTCAGTAAGCGATAAGTGTGCCACTAATTAAAAGTTCTATAAAAACAGTAGGTTAAGGATTTTTGCTGGTGAAAGAGGGGTCGGATCTGGGTGAAATGTTGCAAAATGCCAACAGGTTCTCGCTTGAATCTGAAAATAGCTAATAAATACAATCGTTTAGTGTGTTGCAAAAAAGCAACGCGATCTTCTTGGTTGGTGCCAAAAGTCTATGTTTAATCGATTAACCTTAACCCAGCAATGGATCAGTGCGACTTTGCTGGCACTTTTGCCCTTAGTGGGAGGGGTTATTTACGCGTCTCATTACTTATCTCAGCAGGCACAGATTCAGCGAGATATGGTATTGACCATCGATACCCTAAACAGCGCCGATGCGCGTTTGAGTTCTCAAGTGACCGATGTGGAACGCTCGGCGCGTCAATATCTGTTATTGCGCACCCCAAAGTTCTACGACCTATTCGAGCAAAATGCTGTTGCACTCAAAGCCCAATATCAACAACTCATATCCCTGTTGCCCGACGCCGTGGCAAGCAGCCACCTGATCAATACCGTCGGTGAAATAAAGCTGCTTTTGCAGGAGGATTCGATTTCTGATACGGATCACGAGCCGGTGTTTAGGCTCCTACGAGATGCCAACAATGATGTCCATACTTTGAGCAATGAAGTGGATTCGCAGGTGCAGCGCTTGTTGAATCGCAGCGATTTGCAGTTTAAGCAAGCAATGAAGCAGCTTGTGTTAATTGGTGCGCTGGCGGTACCCGGAACGGTTTTACTGGTGATCATGTCGTCCGTGGCGGTGGCGCGGCCCGTTTGGCGCATGGTGCACGCCATTCGTCGGCTGGGACACGGTCATTGGCAAGAACCCATTGTCATCGGCGGGCCCGCTGATCTAAGGTCCCTTGGCACCAGCTTGGAGTGGATGCGCAACCGTCTCGATACTTTAGAAAAACAGAAACAGGCGTTCTTACGCCACGTTACCCACGAGCTAAAAACACCTCTGGCCGCGATTATGGAAGCCGGTTCGCTGTTAGGCGATGAGGTACCGGGTAAAGTGAGCCCCGGTCAGCGTCAGGTCATTGAAATTCTTTTGGCCAATGCCGACAATTTACAGGCTTTAATTCAGCAACTTTTGAATTACAACGCTGTAGCCCACGGTATGTTAAACGCGGATGCCGAGGTGGATGTCGGGTTAATGTGTAAAAAAATTCAAAATAAATTGGTAGACTCGCGTCCCGATAGCGACATGGAGTGGGTTATTTCCGGTTCTCCAGAATGTATTCGCACAGACCCGCAAGCGATAGAAATGATATTGAGTAACCTTCTGTCTAACGCTCACGATTTTGCGCCGGAGGCGGGCAAGGTGGTTGTATGTTGGGGGCAAGAGAGTAACAGTTGGTGGTTATCGGTAGCCGATAATGGTCCGGGTTTGGCGCATGATGAACGCAATCAGATTTTTAAGCCATTCTATCAAGGCAAAGCGCGCAGGCGTGGCCCACTTCAGGGGACGGGCTTGGGCTTAGCCATTGTGCAGGAGTGTGTTACCCATTTACGTGGATCCATTGATGTCGCGTCGGGAGACGAAGGTACGGAGTTTTTACTGAGTTTTCCATTGCGAAGTGAGTTTAGTGTATGAAAAAGTGCCTGTTAATGGCAGTCTTGGTATGCAGCGGATGTGCCGGTGGCCTGTTCCCGTACAAAAAGGGCGTAGCTGTCGATCGGGACAAGTCTGAGGTTGCCGTGGAGTTGCCATCAGATCAAGAGCGCAGCGATATTTTACAACCCAGTCGAACCATTGATGAATTGTTGGTCCAGCGCTTGAGGATCTGCAATGAGGCCGAGGCACGCCGCGCTGCTGTCATCGCCAGTTTAAAAGTCCAAGTATCCGCGGCAAATGGGGTGGATGAAGACTTGTTGAATCAAATGTTAGCCGCTTCGTGCAGCCCGGCAAAAACGCCGGGTGTACTCAATCAAATTCTTGCCGATCTAACCTCTGCTGGGACTTGGCCGGAGCAATATGCCGCGTTTTTTGATTTGATGATATCAGGTCAGCGCGCCTATGCCGCAGTGGAAAAGGTCTACCTCGATTTAAAATCTGAACATGAAAAAACCATTCAGGGATTAAGCGAGATTGAGTCGCAGATAGAGAATCACAGTCAAGCTCCGGTACCCTGAGCAATTTAGCAATCATCCTCTCAATTCATATTGCAGGAAAATCACTATGAGTCAGTCCAATGTGTTAATCGTGGACGATGATGTCGGTATGCTCCAATTGTTGGCAATGCGCTTGGGAGCCTTAAATTACAGTACCCAATGTGCAGCCAGTGGAGCCGAGGCGTTGGAAAGTATTCAGCAGGGGTTACCGGATGTGGTGATCACGGATTTACGCATGGAAGAAATGAGTGGGCTGGCTCTGTTTGAACGAATCCATGCAGATTGGCCCAGCTTGCCGGTTATCATATTGACCGCTCATGGCTCCATTAAAGAGGCAGTGGAAGCGACCCAAAAAGGGGTGTTTTCATTCCTGACCAAACCAGTGGATAAGGAGGAGTTGGTTACTACCCTCAACCAGGCTTTGAGTCAGCAGGCAGATGCTCCGAGAGACAAGCAATCCTGGGCTAATGCCTTTAACACTTGCAGCGCCAAAATGTATCAATTATTGGAGCAGGCACACCTGTTGGCCGCCAGCGACGTGAACGTGATGATTCGTGGTGAAAGTGGTACAGGTAAAGAAGTCTTGGCGCGCACTCTGCATCGTCAGAGCCGGCGTGGTGAGCACCCTTTTGTCGCGATCAATTGCAGTGCGATTCCCAGTGAAATGCTGGAATCTGAGTTGTTTGGTCATGTTAAGGGGGCGTTTACTGGTGCAACTCGTGACCACGAAGGCCTGTTTGTGGCCGCCGAAGGGGGGGTCATATTTCTGGATGAGGTCGGTGATATGCCTTTGCCGCTTCAAGCAAAGTTACTGCGCGTCTTGCAAGAAAAAACCGTGCGGCCGGTGGGAGGGACCCGTGATAAACCGATCAACGTTCGGATCTTATCTGCTACTCATCGGGACTTGGTGGAGGCGATTCGCGTAAATCAATTTCGTGAGGATCTCTATTACCGATTGAATGTGGTTACCCTCCATTTGCCTAGCCTCAAAGATCGTAGAGAAGACATTCCGCTGCTCAGCAAGCATTTTTTACGGCGCATCGCCGAGCGCAGTGCAAGCCCGATTAAAACCTTGGCGCCAAGAGCGCTATCGGCTTTGCTCGGCTACCACTGGCCGGGCAATATTCGCCAATTGGAAAATGTGGTGGAGCAGGTGGTGGCCTTATCGCCCGGTCAAATTATTCCTGAAACCCTTGTGGAAAACGCCATACCCAGCAATGGTGTCGTGCGGACGAAATCTCTGACGGATGCAAAAAAAGATTTTGAAAAGGGTTATGTGGAAAATCTGCTGCGCAGTACGCAGGGCAGTATTACTGAGGCCGCCAATCTGGCGGGGCGCAATCGATCAGACTTTTACAAAATTGTTCAGCGCCATAAGGTGGATGTCGAGCGATTTAAATAATCTGCCATGTCAAAAGTGCTGTGTCATCTCGGCGTGTTGGTGTGGATTAGGGCATATACCTAATAAAAAACCGGCGCCTTGGGCGCCGGTTTTGATATATAAAGTCAGCTCACCTTATTGAGCGTTCCAGTTCAAATCCCCAGACAAAGTTGGGGTTGTCCAGTCGCGCCAGTTGCTCAAGTTTGCCGTTTTACCGCTGGCGGGAGTAATGCCTCCAGTTTGTGCATTTTCGCCCTTCAGGAAGCGCTTGATGTTAGCGCGCAAAGGCGCTTCCCAAGGACTGCTGAACGAGCAATGGCTAGAGCCACTGGTGGCAATATAAGTCAAAGCATCACCCGCTCCAAGCGCCTTATAGATCTCAGCGCCCGCCATATTCGCTAGGTGGGACGAGGTAATGCCCAGCCAGTCTGCAGATTTTTGCTCCAATACCAGCAGTCCGCGCGGGGCGACCATGCCGATTAATTCATGAGAATCAATGGGTATGGCGCTAGGATTACTGGTGAATTTGCTGAAAGCGTCACCAAACCAGGGTGCCTCACCATAGGCGCTGCTCAGTGGTTGAGCGCCATTCTCTTGAGCGATACTTCGCCATGCTGGAGTGCCACCTGAGCCCGATTCCACGGGTACCGTTAGGGCGACGCGGGCATCAAACACGCCAGCTGCAAAAGCACCTTTACCAAATCGAGAGCAGCCAGTGACCGCAAAACGTTCCGGTATAATTTTACCGTTGCCTTTTTCCCACTCTTGTTCGTAGTAGTCGATGATTCGGCTCACTCCCCAGCCCCAGGCAATCAACAGTCCAGTTTTGCTGTTAGACCCATAGATGTCGTAGAACGCGCCACTTTTTGGGTTGCGGCTTCTTTCCGAGCCCAGCGAGAATGGATCCATGTTGATCACGGCAACATTTTCTGATTGGAAAGTGGACGATGTGGGCGAGCCTGAGTAAGTCACCACAGCAGGGAAAGGACCTGCGCCGCTTGGCATGGAAACTGACACTTTAAATGAGGTGGACTTGCCCTGATCTTGAACATTAATGGTCAAGGTATTGCCCGACATGCTTCCGCTTACACTTTGTGGTGGTGGTGGCTTCACCCCGTGAGTGTTTTCTTCCGCCATGCGCAGGATTTCTTGCCGTCGGCAGCGCCATTCTTGTTTGGTGCTGATGCGAGTGCCGTCAATTTTGGTAAACGGGTCAGGCAGTTTGGAATTGCTGATACTTGTCGGCACGTTCGGTACCGTGCAATCGGCAGTAGGGTTTTCCGATGAGCGCTCACCGGGCTTGGGTGGCTCAGGCTCAGGTGGCGGTACAAATTCTCCATTTGCCGAATAAATCGCTAAACCACTTAAGGTGGCGTTGTCAGTGATGGTGGTTAAATCGATATTGAGTTCTTTATCGCTGACCTGGATGTTGTCGATGGTGTAGCTAAACGTCGTGTCGTGGCCCACTTCAGCGAAGATGTCCACTGCAGACATCTTTGTTTGGCCTTCTATAGCAACATCAAAACTCCGATCTCCGGGGGCCGTGTTGTACATTTCGACAAAAAACAGTTCAACGCTATAGGTCGCGTTGGTAACCGGGATTTTGACGCCGTAAGTGCCGTATCTTTCAGACTGAAACATTTTGCCTTCGGATGTACCCGAAATTGGATCTGTCGTGGTGTTGGGTGATCCTCCGGTAGTGAAGATGCCAATATCAGCTTCAAAAGCAACACCTTCATAGGTGGTGGCATCACCGCCAACATTGATGGCCTTGATCATGCGCATCATGCCGTTGGGATTACTGCTGCCGGATGAACTGGATGATGTGGTTGCTTTACTTGAACTGCTTACTCCTGGTGTACCGGATGAGCTAGTAGTTGAGTTATCCGGCATGCATGCCGATAACAAAACTGCCGATAGTGCGAAACTTGAAACTCTCAATCCGCGATTTGAGAGTATGTCGGTAAGGAATAACATATAGATCCCCTGGATTATTTTTTTGTTAGTTAATATACGATAAGGGTATATCGGCTATGTTGCCGACCCTTAAATAAAAACGGGTTTTAGGTTTTCTTAATGTTTTCGCGGTTCTTGGATTGTTGTTGTATTATTATTTTTATTATGACTCCGGTTACTATACAGGTAGCCCGAAAGGAACAATTAAAAATCCGTCACATCTTTTGTGAATAAATGTTGTGGAATACAGATGTTCCATCTAAAAAGTGTTACCCATTTGCCCGCTTTGTTTGAGTTTGATCGTTGTGATGCAAACCCATAAGCCTTATGGTCTTATTAATAGGCTGTTCATGTGATGGGTAAAGCTCTGTCATTTAATGTTTGCGATGATTGCAATGTATTCTAAAGGGCATTTGGTGCCGAATGCGCAACGGGTATTCTCGTGGTGGCACAGACTTTAGTCTGATGGTTGATCCGCTTTATTGAAGCGTGATAAGCCACATTGTGTTGGCTTCAATGGGTCTTTGGTTTGACTTTGGGGGCGTTTATTAAAACTGGACATGCTGGGCGCTTTTTTGTTGGTGTAGGAAAAACGCTTTAATGGTTTTTCTAAAAAGATCTCAATACGCCTAAGGTGCTGGATTATAGGCGTTGAAAGCTGTTTTTACTTTAGAGTGAACAACGTAAAATGCTAACTGAGCCGTTAAATATCGCTAAAAATACGGCGCTCGTTTTCGTTGATTGCTAAATCGTTGATGCTGGCAAAGCGTTTCTGCATTAATCCATTTTCTGCAAATTCCCAATTTTCATTCCCATAAGATCTGTACCACTGGCCTTTGTCATCATGCCACTCGTATTCGAAGCGAACAGCAATGCGATTATGGGTAAATGCCCACAGAGATTTTTTGAGGGCATAGCCGTTTTCTTTTTGCCATTTATGAGTCAAAAAATTCACTATAGCTTGACGGCCGCTGAAAAATTCATTGCGATTACGCCACTCGCTGTCTGGTGTGTAGGCCATGGCCACTTTTTCAGGTTGTTTGGTGTTCCATGCGTCTTCTGCGGCCTGGACTTTTTGCGCTGCAGTTTCTGCTGTAAATGGCGGGAACGGTGGTCTGGGTTCTTCACTGTTTAGATTGAACATATTGGAACTCTCAATGGGTGGGGTTGGACTTCCGTGTCACGATTTGGGCAGTCAAATTATTTTCGGTTTTACTACCAGGTTTTATAAGGTAAAAACTTACCATTCATGGTGATGACCACTCGGTCTCCTTTGGGGTTTTCTTCCTTTTCAACGTCCATGGAAAAATCAATTGCGCTCATAATGCCATCGCCAAATTTCTCCTGGATGACTTCCTTTAAGGTGTCGCCATAGACTCCCACGATTTCATACAACCGGTAAATCAAAGGATCTTGGGGTACGCTGAAATCCCAGGTTTTACGTGGGTATTCCATTAATACTTTGTCGCTGCCCTCGGGTAAATCGAGAAACGCGCAAAGGGTTTTCGCCGTTTCTTCAGGTACGCTATTCATTCCAAGGCAGGCTGATGTGGCCCACACGGGTGACATGCCAATTTCTTTCCCAATGGACTCCCAAGTCAAGCCCTTGGCTTTTTTGGCGAGAATGATGGCTTCAGTAACGTCGGCTTTATTCATAGTTCTGTTCTCCAATGGATTGGGTTTGATGGTGGCCTGCAGTTGTAAGTTGATCTGGCTGGCTTGAGCCCAAGCCCTGTGTTTGCATCCAATCCGTATTGCCGGATTAAGAGTGCTTTATGTTGGTGCAAAAATTGAGTTGCAGAGGAGTGGCGCGCTGTATTTGTCCATAGCTTCGTCCACTCCTAGCATGCTCCAGACCGAAAGCCCCAGATTGGGGTGAACTAAGCCATTCTCATGCCAGCTTTGAGCTTTCGTAAATTTGCATTTAATTCAATGGCTTATGGAGCAATCTTGGTCCCATTTGGGGTCACGAATTATCGTTGAAAACGAATTATCGTGATTTGTGGCACGAATTTTCGTTGTCAAACGGGTTTAACGCTTACGAGGTTGCTTTGATGGATGTCGCAAAGGTTTGGCAGGAGTCACCAGAGTCCCTTATGGTGATCAGTCCTTATGAGGATCGCATTGTCTATGCCAATAGAAAAATGTTGGATTTAGTCGGAGTCGCTATGGATGGGTTAATGGCACAACGCGCCAGCAGGTTATTTTCAACATGCTTACCGCAATTGATTGCTTTTACCCAATCTGTTGAGGCGCAGAAGGAGGGTATCACGGACGAGTTAAGCCTGCAGGCCGCAGTGGGTGAAGTGGGTTTAGAGGTTACTGCAACGCGGGTGCCTAATCAAAAACCGCTGCAATTAATTTTTAGTGTCCGCGATAAGAATCGGTTTCAAAATTGGCGAGTCAAGGCGAGCGCCCAACAAAACCAAAGTTTTGGATTAATGCCTTTCTCCCGTATTCACGAAGTTTTCCAGCAAATCGAAAATGAAAACCAATTGATTCTATCCGCAGCGGGTGAAGGCATTTACGGTGTTGATGTCGATGGCAATACCACTTTTTTAAATCCGGCCGCCGAACGCATGTTGGGTTACCACGCGGAAGAACTCATCGGAAAGAATGCTCATGCCGCCATCCATCACAGTCATATGGATGGCTCCGATTTCGACGTACGCCAATGTCCAATCTATGCAGCGTTTAAGGATGGCGCGGTACACAAAGTTGATAATGAAGTATTTTGGAACAAACTGGGGCAACCGCTGCCAGTGGAATACACCAGTACTCCGATTTTAGATAAAGGCCATCTGGTTGGGGCCGTCGTGGTGTTTCGTGATATCTCTGAGCGCTTAAAAGGCGAGCAGCGTTTGCGGCAGGCCTTGAACGAAGTCGAGCAATTAAAACATCGTCTCGAACTGGAAAACGCGTATTTACAGGAAGAGATCCGGGCTGAATACAACGCCTATCAAATTGTTGGGCGGAGTTTAGCTGTGCAGCAGTTGATCCATCAAATTGAGCTTGTTGCACCCACTGGTGCGTCTGTATTGATCAGTGGCGAATCAGGGACCGGTAAGGAGCTCATCGCAAGAGCGATACACACCAGCAGTGGTCGCAATGGTCGGCCTTTGGTTCGGGTCAATTGTGCGGCGATTCCTGCGGAGCTTTTTGAAAGTGAGTTTTTTGGACATGTACGCGGGGCATTCTCTGGTGCGATACAGGATCGTTTGGGGCGTTTTCAGTTAGCCGATGGTGGCACCTTATTTCTGGATGAGGTTGGTGAAATTCCATTGAGTTTACAAGGGAAACTATTGCGTGTCCTGCAGGACAGCGAATTCGAGAGAGTGGGCGATTCTAAGACTTCAAAAGTCGATGTGCGTGTGATAGCCGCTACCAATCGAAATTTATTGGATTGTGTCCGGCTCGGTCAATTTCGTGAAGATCTCTATTTTCGCTTAAACGTTTTTCCTATTCACTCAAAAGCCTTGAGAGAGCGGCGCGAAGATATACCGCTGTTGGTCACACATTTTTTATCGAAAGCCTGTCAGCGCTTTAATAAATCCCCATTGTCCATTTCGAAAGGACAGATGCAAAATTTGCAGGCTTACAATTGGCCAGGTAATATCCGTGAGCTTGAAAATTTCCTTGAGCGGCAAGTGATTCTGAGTAGGGGAAAGAAGCTCGAATTTGAACCGCTGCCAATGGTCGAGCTTCAACAACCCACAGATCAAAGCGCAATACTGAAATCCAAACAGCGCTCTCCGTTGACGGAACAGGATTGTTTGGATATGCGTTATCAGGCTGTGGTTGATGCGTTACAGCAGTGTGGCGGAAAATTGTATGGTAAGGATGGCGCAGCTAATCAGCTTGGGTTAAAACCGACGACTCTGGCCTCAAGGCTAAAAAAAATGGGGATTCAACGGGTGCAATTTTCGCGTGGTTAAATTGGCGCAACAATTGAATCTGTCAAATTTTTTGATTCTATTGGATAACATCTTTCGATGTGGATAAGGTGCGAAAATGACGGGTTATTTGATCGCGGTAGCCGCTTTGAAATACCTAGTTCGTTTTTTGATGTGAAATACAATGGGAAACGAATTCCCGGAGTTGGGAACGCGGCAGATTTGAATTTGGGGGCAAATTGCCAGCTCTATGTCTATCAGCTTTTGCGTTATTTTGGCATAAGCATTCCTGATTTCCGCTCCAGTGAATTATGGGCTGATCAGGAATATACCCAAGTGGTAACCGAACTGGAGCCATTTGATATTGTGATGTACCACAATAATATCCAGGCGTATGGTGCTCACGTTGGCTTGTATATCGGTTCCGGAGAAGTTTTGCATCTATCATTGGAAAATGGATCGCCGCGGGTTGAGCGGCATAGCGATTTGGTTCAGCAGCCTAAATACCGTTATTTTATTGGTGCAAAACGTCTTGTGAAATAAGCGAATATGCATCCGTTGTTTAAATCATCATGTTGAGCGGGCTAGGGGTTGACACCGGGCCCCTCGGGCGGAAAGCGAACGAAGAGTGAATCTTTTTCCCAGTATTCTGACGAGAGTGCAAGTTGAGAGTAGCGGCGAATATCAAATACGTTGGGCAACATCGCTTCGCAAAATTGAAAAGTAATCGCCGCCATGATATTGGCGTGGTTAGCACTCGCATTAAAATCTGCAGGAATAAGGGACTCAAGGCGCGCAAGCGCCCCTTCAATTTGACCTTTGACTCGATCGAGCCAGGGTAAATGTTGTGCATTCTCAGGGCGCAGGTTTTTTTCGTAAATATACTGCACGCTTTTGTCACATGCGGCGAGGGCACAGCAAACGATTTCACTTTCCAGTAAACGCCTCTCCGGCAACTTGGACCACAAGGTTTTATGAGTGGTCAGGGTACTTTCTAAATATTGCAAGATGACGGTGGAGTCCATCAATATATGATTTGGCTCGATAACTACAGTCGGTGCTTTCACTGCCGGATTGAGTTTTTGGAAGTGGTCGAAATCACTAAACACGGAGAGTGCGTGGTGTTCAAATGGGATTTCCAAGTAGGTCATGCAAATGGCGAGGCGCCGTACGTAAGGTGAATCCAACATGCCAATCAATTGCATCATGAGTACTCGTAATTAGGTGTGTTTAATGATTGCGCCTCAGGAGTAGGGGCTATGCCCTCAAGCTCAATTGAGCTTGCTGCAGTAAATCCCGATATAGCGCTTGGCTTGTTTCGGCTGCTTGATCAAGGTCTTTATAGTAACCTAGTTTTTTTAAAATACTCAAATTTATATCATGTAATAGCTGCCCCAGTGCCCATTCTCGCTGTTCATATTGTTTAAGTTGGCCGAGAGGAATGTCTTCATCGCCATCGATCTTGACGTAAATGGTAGCGATATTGGTGACGTCACGATAGCGGCCCGCAAAATCGAACAGATTGAAATCACTGAAGAAAAATTCAAAAATTCCAGAGCTTTTGCTGTCAAAGCGTGTGTAAAGTGACACGCAAAAGTCGTAGGGTACCGTTTGCCAGTTGCGCTCGCCCCTGGCTTTAAAATTGAGATTTCGATGCACCAAGTCTAACCGCACATCACCCGTGGAGGTGCGGAAAAATAAAGCCCTTCCTGTATTGTGCTTGTGGGTGATTTTAGTGCCGCGTACTCGGTGGAGTAAAATTAAGTATGCTAAGTTGACTGTCCAGCCTAGCAGTAGGGCCATGAAGAATATCAACAAACCCCATGACGAAGAATCGGTTTCCATATGTCAATCCAAAGTTAATTGCAATATTTGAGTATAGATTTTAAATCTCAGCTAAGGCATTATTGCTTGAGTTTTTCGCGCGTGAATCCTGCCCTATATGGATTATTTTTTTCTGATGCTCTTGTTGTTAGGCTTTGAATGCGGAGCAACGTCGCGGTTGGGTTGGCGTTGTGGAAAGCCTTTTACTTGCTATACTGTTTCTAATTGTATTTTGATGATAACCAAGTTAAATATGTCTTGCTACGATTAGATTGATGCCTTTAGTTATTTTTGTGTTT
>JBNKFP010000059.1:0-13431 GCA_050289365.1 Cellvibrionaceae bacterium
GAAACCCATGCGCTCTATGCGCTAGCTGTCATGGCTCAGGCAGGTGAGGCGATGCCGAAAGATTTGCAAAAAGCATTGCAACTCTACCAGCATGCTGCCTCCCTTGGCCATGCAGCTGCGCAAAACAATTTGGCGGAAATGTATCGTCGTGGACAGGGAGTTGCAAAAGATCTAGCAAAAGCGATCTATTGGTTTCAACAGGGTGCGGCGCTTGGCGAGCTGATTTCCATGTGCAATCTTGGTGAAATTTACCGTGACGGTGAAGCTGGACAGGTGGATTATGAGAAAGCCATTTTTTGGTTTAAACAGAGTGCAGAAAAAGGTTATGCCTCGGCCCAGTTTCAGTTAGCGAAAATGCTTTATTTAGGTCAGGGCGAATCCGTTGATTTGACTACCGCGGCTTATTGGATGAAAAAGGCGGCTGCGCAAGAACACAGTGAAGCGATAGAATTTTGGAATGCTTCTGATCTTGCGCAGTTTGAGCCATAGTCCCAGCGTTAGTCTGATGTTGGGCAACGCGCTGTGACTTGAATTTCAATTTTCATTCTGGGATCCATTAGCCCAGCGCTAAACATGGTTGCAGCCGGTTGAATGCATCCTAAATAGTAGCGCTAAATGGGCCATATGAGTGGAAAGTCTTCCCGATGTTGCACTATGTAAGTGATGCGCACTAAATCCTCCAGGCTAGAGCCTGCTTGTTCCAGTATGTTGATGATATTTCTAAAACACTGATCCGTTTGTTCGACAATATCCTCTGCAATGCTCATGGTGTTGTAGTGAAACCCGGTCATCCCAGAAACAAAGATCTAGTGTTCATCGCCTACCGCTCGAGAATAGGCAATATTGTGTTCGAATTCTGATTGTGTGGAGAGTTTTTGCATCTTTCCTCCGAGTGTATTTTGCGAATGTCATTGTAAGCCAGAGGATGGGTTGGATTTATAGAATGTGTTGAATTTGTTTTGTACCTCGGCACCGTGTGATAATCTCAGCCCGGCTCAAATTGTCCTCTCACTGCAGAAGGATCGTCCATGCGTTTTTACATCTTTTCTCTTCTCTTCTTGCTTCCATTTGTTAACGGATGTGGCAAGCAAAATGATTTGGCTTTGGGGACGCTTGAGCGTCAGCGCATAGTACACAATGCCACCGCGGCAGAAGTGATTGTTGAGTTGCCGGTAGCGGAGGGCACCTTGGTACACCAAGGCGATGTATTGGTGAGGCTTGATGACCGACGCCAGCAGGCAAATTTATCTCTGGCCGAGGCGCAGTTGCAAAAAGCTCAGGCACGCTGGGATGAGTTGCATACGGGCGCTCGCAGTGAAGATATTGCAGCCGCTCGTGCCGGGTTGGCTGGCGCCCAAGCCAGTTTGGTCGCAGCAGAAAAGTCTTACGCGCGAGCGCTGAAGCTGCGCGACGACAAGCTCACTTCGCAAGCAGAATTTGACCGAGTTTTGGCTGAGCGTGAAAGTGCCCGAGCGCAACAACGGACTGCTGAAGAGCGTCTATTGGTGCTGACGAATGGTGTGCGTGAAGAAGTTTTACGCCAGGCGGAGGCCGATATCAACATAGCTCAGGCGCAGTTGGAATTGGCCACAATTGCCCTGCGGGACTTGAGTGTCAAGGCCACGCGCGACGGCTATTTAGATAGCTTACCCTGGCATCTCGGTGAACGGGTTAGCGTTGGAACGCCTGTTGCCGTGGTTTTGGCCGATTCTGCTCCCTACGCGCGGGTTTATATCCCGGAAACCTGGCGCGCGAAAGTGACTGTCGGTAGTCCCTATACTATGCGCTTAGACGGAGTCGAAAAATCTTATCAGGCAAAGCTGCGCTGGGTGGCCGACGAGCCCGCTTTTTCACCTTATTTCGCACTCAATGCGGCTGAGCGGGGGCGCCTGGTGTTTTTGGCCGAATTGGATGTGGACGCCGCTGCCGAGTTACCCAGCGGGATGCCCGTGCAAGTGTACTTGCAGGCGCCTTGAAATGAGCGCTGAATTTAGTATTGATACTGAAAATCTCAGCCGCCGCTTCGGAGACTTTTTGGCGGTGGACAAGGTCACTTTAAAAGTACCCAAAGCGTCAATTTACGGATTCTTGGGCCCCAACGGATCTGGCAAGTCCACCTGTATTCGTATGTTGTGCGGATTATTACGGCCCACTTCCGGACGCGTCAATGTGCTCGATTTAGCCATACCGCAAGACGCCGAACGCTTGCGTTTGCGCATTGGCTACATGACCCAGAAATTTTCTTTGTACGAAGATTTAACTGTAGAAGAAAATTTAGGTTTTTTAGCGCAAATTTACGGAATGAACAAAAAGGATCGACGCCAGCGTATCGACGAATTGTGCGAAACCTACAATTTGCAGGCTCTGCGTCATCGACGTGTGGCGGGATTCAGTGGTGGACAAAAGCAGGCGCTGGCACTGGCTGGCGCCGTCATTCACAAGCCCGATTTGTTGTTTCTGGATGAACCGACCTCGGCGGTAGATCCAGAGAATCGCCGACGATTTTGGGAAAAGCTGTTCGCCCTGTGTGATTTGGGAACCACCGTACTGGTGTCCACTCACTATATGGATGAAGCGGAACGGTGCCACAGATTGGCTATTTTAAATAAAGGCCGATTGGTGCGTGAGGGCTCGCCTGGGCAATTAATGGACGATCTGCAAGCGCAGGTAGTGGAAATCAGCGCTGATTCTTTTCGCGAAATTCGATCGGAGGTCTGGCGCATTGATGGTGTGCGCTCGGCTACCCAGCAGGGGGCCAGGTTGAGAGTCCTCATCGACAATAAAATTGCTGACCCCCTTGAATATTTGCGTTCACACATTTCACATAAGGCCGCATTCAACACTGCATTGCCTAGCTTGGAAGATGTGTTTGTGCAGGCCACGGCATCGCTGCAAAGTAAACAATATCACCGCGGTGAAAGCCTGTGAGCTGGTTAAGACTTCTCGCTGTTGCCATAAAAGAGTTTCGACAGCTCAGTCGCGACCGTATCACTTTCGGTATGATTGTGATGATTCCCCTGGGGCAGTTGCTTCTGTTTGGTTATGCAATCAATACCAATGTTCGCGATTTGCCGGCGGGTATGGTGGATCTCAGCAATAGCGCTGCGGCTCGCTACATCGAGCAGACAGTGAATGCCACCGGAGTGGTGCAAATTCAGCAACACTATCGAACCCCGCAGGAGGCCCAGGCCGCAATTGTTGCTGGCAAAGTGCGCGCGGTTTTGGTTTTTCCGGCAGATCTTGCCGCGCGTTTGGTTCAAGGGCGAGAAGTGGGGCAGTGGCTGATTGATGGGTCTGATAGTGTTGTCAGTTCGGCCATGCTGGGTTTAACCCGCCTGCCTTTGGATCAAGTCATTCTCGAACCCAAGGCTGAACGTCACCTGAGTAAACCGACTTTTACTATGTCAATTTTTTACAACCCAGAGCGCCGTTCAGCGGTCAATATTGTTCCCGGGTTGGTTGGCATTATTCTCACCATGACCATGATTCTATTTACGTCGGCGGCCATAGTGCGCGAGCGTGAGCGAGGCAACTTGGAATTGTTGATCACTACCCCGATTAAACCAATGGAGTTGATGTTAGGCAAAATTATTCCTTACGTATTAATCGGCTTTATCCAGGTCTTCATTATTTTAACGCTGGGTCATTTGGTTTTTGACGTGCCTATGAGAGGCCGAGTTGTGGATTTATTTGTCGTCACTCTGGTGTTTATCGCCGCCAGTTTAACCTTGGGATTGATTTTATCCACCATCGCCAAAACCCAATTACAGGCAATGCAAATGACCATATTTGTTCTGCTGCCGTCAATTTTACTCAGTGGATTTATGTTTCCATACGAAGCCATGCCCAACCCAGCCCAGTGGCTTGCGGAAGTCTTACCGGCCACCCACTATATTCGGCTGGTGCGAGCAGTGGTGTTGCGTGAAGCGCAAGTCGCGCAAGTTGCGCCCGATATTTTTTGGTTGATGGGTTTTACCGTAGTGGGTTTAACCATTGCATCACTGCGTTTTAAGAAACGCTTGGATTGACCAAATTGGCATTGCTTATCGTTATGTGAGGCTCTTAACTTTGCGCTAAGTCTCATTTTGCGAACCCGTAAACTCTGGTAGAGATATCACTGTTCAAATATTTGAATCAGCTCCAACTCAGTTGTCTCCGATCTTAGATAATCATCGGCTATCAATGATAAGTTGATTGCCCACCTGCTGTGTTGAAAATGGAATGCAATAATGGCGAGTTAGACCTTGTTGTTAATGTGAATTCATGTGCGCTTGCATAGGCAGAGAGATTCAGTGGCGGCAATCCATATACTATAAAACCATAAATGCGGACTCTTTATGCGAGACTTTTTATTTGCACTGCGTTTTCTGTTGATGATTTCATTTTTAAGCGCCTGCGGTACTCCAGTATCCACTTCAAGCAGTTCCTCTGTATCTAGCCTATCTTCAATAAGTTCCAGCAGCAGCTCTGCTGATCCTTCTTCGACGCTGGTCATTGAAGAAAACAATCCCGCGGTGTGCCAATTTGATGGCGTATTGGAAAGCGAGCACAACGGTTTTAGCGGCAGTGGATACATCAACGGCAGCAATAGTCAGGGCGCAAAAATTCAATGGGCATTCAACGCACCGCAAGCGGGCTCAGTGAAATTGGTGTTGCATTACGCTAACGGCGGGACGGCGGCGCGCAGCGCCCAGGTGAGTGTGAACGGTGCGGTGAAGCAAACGGTGGCTTTCAGCAATAGCACATTATGGACCGACTGGCAGGAACAAATTATCCAACTGCAATTGGACGCAGGAAATAATGTTGTGATGTTTGCTTCCAGTACGGCGGATGGCCTGCCCAACATCGATCGAGTCGAAGTTACAGGATTGGGGATTTCCAGCGGTGACTGCTCATCAGTGAATGTGGAATTACCCAATGTTACCGTATGGATAGCCGGTGATTCGACGGTGAGTACCTACACGGATACTGCCAGTACGAGGGATCAGGCGGGCTGGGGGCAAATGCTCCACGAGCGCTATAACAACAAAGTTACCATACAAAATAAAGCCATAGGGGGGCGCACTTCGCGACGTTTTATCGACGAAGGCCGGTTGGACGAGATTTGGAATAGCATTCGACCCGGAGACTATTTTTTGGTGCAATTTGGTACTAACGACGGTCACAAAACCGCTACCTACACCATTAATGGGCAGCAAATTCCCTATTACTTAGATCCCAATACCGACTTTAAGCAGTATTTGACCGTGTATATTGACGGTGCCCGTGCGCGAGGTGCCATTCCCGTGCTCGTGACGCCGCCGCCGCGCAATTCAGCCTACTGTACCGGTGGTAATGGCACGGGTGCGCACGCTCAGGCTATGCGTGAACTGGCGGCGCAATACAACGTTGCTCTGGTGGATTTAAATAACAAAATGGTGAATTACTTGATCAAAATCTGCCCGTCACCGACACCGGAAGACTTTTTCCTATTGCGAGCAGATGGCACCGTTGACGGTACCCACTTCCAAGAAAACGGTGCGCGAATTATGAGTTCAATGGTCGCGGACGGTATTGCGGAAAATAATTTGGCGCTAAACAACTATCGCCAGTAATTGACCAAATTGTTTTCGTAAAACGATTTAAAACGACATTAAACAAGAGACTCGGATCATGAGCTTGCTCAATAAAAATAAAAGCATTTTTCTCTCAATCGTTATTGCCTGTGTGGGTTGTGGAGGTCCAATCGTGGAACCATCCAGTTCTGTCGGTGTGTCTTCTGCACCCGTTTCCAGCAGTAGCGCCAGCAGTGTTGCGCAATCGCAAGCGCTGTTAATTGAAGAAGACCATTCCGCAACCTGCCAGTTGGACGCGACTATTGAGAGCGAGCATGCCGGATTTACCGGTATTGGTTACGCCAATGGTTTTAACAGCCAAGGTTCGAAAATGGTGTGGGCAGTTGATGCCGATCAAGCGGAGAACGTGCAACTGAGGATTCGCTTTGCCAACGGTGGTACGGCGGCTCGGCAGGGGTCCCTTGTCGTCAACGATCAGGTGATCGGCAATGTTGACTTCGCCAGTGCCACAGCCTGGAACCAATGGCAGGATGTGTCCCGCACCATCTCGCTGCAAAGCGGCAACAATATTATCAAACTGGAAGCGACCTCAGGCGATGGTTTGGCCAATATTGATTATATTGAAATTGTTGGTCACGGCTTAGGGAATGGGGTTTGTCCTGCACTTCCCAGTAAGATTACCGTATGGTTGGCAGGCGATTCTACCGTTGCCAATGGTTTGACACCTTGCCCGGCGGGTTGGGGCAAATATCTGCAGACCTATTTTAATGACCAGGTGACCGTGCGCAACAGCGCTGCAGGGGGCCGCAGTGTGCGTACCTGGATGTACGACGTGTTGTCGTCAATGACTGGCAGTGGTGAGTGTGCACTTAATGTGGATGGCGGTGGGGCGCCGGTGTTGCAGAGTCGCTGGCAGGAAATGTTAAGCAGTATGAAAGCGGGCGATTACCTGTTGATTCAATTTGGCATTAACGATGGCGATTCCCGCTGTCCGCGCCATGTCGGCTCCCAAGCCTTTAAAGAAAGCTACGCGATATTGGCGCAAGAGGCCGTTAAACGTGGTGTCGAGCCCGTGTTTATTACCCCTGTCAGCGCTATTCGCTGCAGTGGCAGTGTGGCTGTGGCAACGCGCGGATTTTTACAGGAAACCTTTGATGTTGGTAATTCGAATTCCGTACCAGTACTTGATTTACACAGCAAAAGTATTGCGCTCTACAACAGTTTAGGTTTCTGTCCTGCGCCGAATGGCGATGCCGATGCCGCTACGACTCAGCCGGGTGCCATAGGCGATTTTTTCTGTGATGACCATACCCATTTTGACAATGCAGGTGCACAGCAAATTGCCAAGGTGGTGACCGAAATGATCCGTGAAAAGGGCTTGCTGTTAGCTCAGTATTTAAAGTGAGTTGGACTCGCCAGTCCTTAACTGCGAGCGAGATGTCCAAACCCAAGCCGAGCCAGCACTTTTAATGACCTCTGTAACAGCTTGAACCCGCCTTGAGGCCGGTTCAAGCTGCTGACTTATTCTGTGTTTCTGTCCAAGCTTCAGTTGAAGTATTTTGCCATCGCTTGAGAGCGACTTTTTCACGTTGCGTAGAGCCCTGTTCATTGAGATACCGTTATTGGTTGTTCCTAAAACGCAAAACCCCGGTACTAGTACCGGGGTTTGTTTGTGTTTCATAGCCGCATTGCTGCGGCTGTTAAAGTCTTGCATCTATAAAGGCAGTGGTTTTAATCCAACACTCAGACTTTGCGTTTTTACGTGGCATTCGTCTTGGTCAATCCGAATAACTTGTTCATAATCAGCGTAATTGGGGTGTTCTATGTGCAGGGTCATTTCTCCTCCCAGTTCATATGGCCCTTGGAAGTTGCACATAGGTGCAGGTATAGGCGCAAAGTCTATGGCGACATCCTCTGCCGGATCGGTCGCACTAATCCCAGAACTGGATCCCGACTGTGCAAAGCTATCCAATGGGTAAATCTCACCTCTTTGCTCAACATAGACCCGTGCATCACACACATCGGAACTGCTATCGGAGCCATATATATCCAGGGATATGGAAGGTCGCGCCTCGAGTGTGCAGAAAGTGGGGTTCTGCTCCTTGAGGGTAATATTTACCATTTCCGGTATGACATGGCAATCGTCTTGGTAGACGGTGGTTTTGGCAAAGCCAGGCTGATAGCCTGGGAGTGAGGCTTCAATTGCAAAGTTACCGGCTTGCTCACCCGCTCCGACAAAAACACATTGATTACCCGATCCCTCTTGTGCTTGTAGAGTTTCTGAACTGCGGTCACTGTAGGCCACAACCTCTGCATCACATGCGTTTTGAGTAACAGCATCGCCGGTCAGATCCAATGTCACTACCAGCCCCATACGGAAATCTGCCGTGCAAGTAATCAACTCATGTGCCAGGGGGCCAGCGACCGCCTTTGGGTTAAACCAGTTCGCTGCCCAAATCTCATTTCCATAATTGACAAAGACCGCGTCGTCATGCAACAGCGTGCGGCTGCGATTGTAACCCCTATAGGTCGGTGATTTTTGGTCGTCATCGACCACCACCACACCCGCATCCGTCATGATGGCGCTGCTATCCAGACCATTGACTTCGAGTAATTGGGTGCCGGTGTAGCTCCAGGTGGTTGAGCCCGCGCTGAGGTTATAAATGGACATAGGCAGTGCAATGCGCATGCTGTCGCTGCCCAGTGGCAAGAAGCTAATGGCATGCAGGTCGCTGAGAGCCACGCTGCTGCTGCGCCGTCCACCAAAAGTCAGAGAGGATACAACTTCAGGGCGATTGTTCGCGACGTTCAACAGCTCCGCTTTTAAGCCGAGTGCGCGGCCGTTTTCATCGGCTTCTTGGCCAAAGGTAAACAAATAGTCGTCACCGATGGGGTGCATATAGGTCGCAAACCCTGGAATTTGCAGTTCGCCCGCGATGACGGGGTCGCTGGGGTTGCTTAGGTCTATCGCGTACAGTGGGTCGGTGCGCTGGAAGGTCACAATGTAAGCCCGGTCATCCTGGAAGCGCACGGAATAAATGTCTTCCCGCGGTTTGCCGATGGGCTCAGGGTGAGCTTTATTGGGCAGTGTCGACACGGTTTCAAGCGCTCCGCCCTGTTGTTGCAAAATGGTTAAATGGTGCTGCGGAAATCCATTTGTGTTTTCTGTGGTTACCACACGCAGCTGATCCTGGTACTCATGCAGACGGAAGGCTGGATCACTGCGCCAATTCAAGCTGCCCTCAACTGAACCTGTGGCGCTGTATTGTGGGCCACTGGGATCGAGATCGAATTTATGGATCACGGTATTTGAGGAACCTGTCGAGGCGTTCCAAACTGTGCCAGTCACATAAAGCGATTCCGTGGACATGCTCAGGTTTTCCACGTTGCTATTGATACACTGGCTCGATACGACTTTTTGAGCCGCTAGATCTACCGCCGTTATGTGGATTAAGGATGACAGGCCGTAAACGTCTTGTGTGTCTGCTTGAATAAAGCAATTGTTGCTCAATTGCGTTTCTTGCGACCCTATGCGGTAGTGTGGCATTAATTGACCAATGTTTACGTCGGCCAGCAAATTTTCGTTTTCGCTGCGCAAGGTCTGATTACCGTCTTCATAGATTAAGCCGCGAATCCAAGGATCAAACCGAGTTACTAGGTAGAGGGTGTTGCCCACTTTTCTGCTATTGATCAGACTGCCATCGATTTCAAGCGTCCAATCGTTTTTGGGGGCAGTGGGGTCTTCTGTATCGACGAGGTCGATGCGCACTTTGCTGTTTTGAGGGCCAATAGGTACGCCAAAATCGCTTGCAAGCAATTGCGCTTGTACCGGTGCACTGTCAATACTTGAGTCCATGGTGCCGTTGTTTGTGGCGGTTGGTGGGACACTACCGCTGGTGGCCGTGCCTTCGCCTGAAACCGTCGCTCCGCCATCAACTGCGAGTATGTCGATTGGAAAGCCGGGTAGCATTGGCCATACGTTCCCCCATTGATTGCGTACAGACGCAACGTGAGAGGTTTTTGCCAACTCTTGTACCAAGTACAAGTTGCCAATGTTGCCCCAGTCGTCGTCAAACTTGAATTGACTGACAAATTCAGCGGTTGGCGTTTGGGCGTCTGTGGCGATGATTTTGATGCCCGGTTTTTTAACGGAGACATTGAAAGGTTCGTAATTCGGTTCTGTAGCGATGTACCAATACTGGCCGTCGTAT
The DNA here is from genome assembly GCA_050289365.1 of Cellvibrionaceae bacterium. Lineage (GTDB taxonomy): Bacteria > Pseudomonadota > Gammaproteobacteria > Pseudomonadales > Cellvibrionaceae > JBNKFP01. The sequence goes on from JBNKFP010000059.1 coordinate 9,767, forward strand.
TTGCTGTAGTCAGCTTCATCAACGCCGTTTACGTGGACGTTGGTTTGTGAGAATTCGCCACTATTTGAGTTGGTCGGAGCGGTTGGGGCGCCGCCAGCGGAGGGTTCAGCGACAACCGCATCACTGTCCCATAGATATCTGTTGCCTTGTTTGAGTTGCAGGCGAATCCCGTTGTTAATCTGTTGAAGCAATTCGTCTTCTGTGGCGAGCACCAAGCCTTGTTCTGTTTGCGGCGCGGTCTTTAGAGCATCATAGTCCACAGGTTCCGAGGTTTGTTCGCCTCCACAGGCACAGAGTACTGCCCCTGTGATTGCGATGCTGAGTGGTTTAATCATATCCGGTCCCCTATTGGTTTTATCATCATGGTTTCTGGTGATCTATAGTATTCAGCGCAGCAAAAGGTTTCTGTTATAAAGTGTAAAAGATCCGTGCTCTTCCTCAGTCTGTGATGAAGTTTGTATTTCCAGAGTCATGGCATCGCCTCTATGAGCGAATTTTTATTCATATATTCATTTGAGTTGTAAGGTGCACTATAGATTTATGGCTTTGTAAATAAGACCTTTCGAAACACTAAAATCCAAATCCACATGGGCACCCTTGTCTATCAAAAAGGCGTCTCCAGATTGCCAACAGTAGGGCTCCACTGTACCGCTTCCTGAAATGCAGATTAAGATTTCTAAATCCTGTGTGAACCAAGAAAAACGGTTGCTTAGAAATCCATTTAATTCCCGTAATTCAAATTCCTTGAAGGGTGTCAAGTAGCGAATTTCTAAGTCATCGGTGGTCTGTTTTAATGCAATAAAATCGTTTGGGTCGGTTGGGGATAAATTTGCGATGGACAACAGTTCCTCGGCGTCAATGTGTTTTGGCGTTAACCCTGCGCGTAAGACATTATCGGAATTTGCCATAAGCTCGACATTGATGCCTTCTAGGTACGCATGTAACAAACCGGACGGTTGATAAATGCCCTGGCCTGCGGGAATATGTACAATATTTAAAAAATAAAGTGCAAAGAGGCCGCTGTGAATGGTGGGGTTTTGTGATAGCCAGCGCTGCACCCAAAAATCTGCCTGCTGTTTATCTTCCAGCGCTGAACGCATGGTGATATCTTGGAGCAAGGCTTCGGTCATTGTCTTGATTTCCGGATCGCTTGAATCCAATAAATACTGAAAAGCGGAGCTAATGCCATTCTTTTCCAAATGTATGGCAAGCGGTTTTAAATAAGGCTTTTTGTTGAGTTCCTGTGTAATAGCCGCTGGATCTTTAATGCCATGGAGCAGCCAAAAATCACTTAGTGCCACCATGAGTTCGGGTTTGTGATTGTGATCTTTATAGTTGCGATGTGAAGCATTTATCGCTATGTCCAGATTATTCTCTCTGCTGAAACCATTGAGGGCTTGGCGGCGATTGGGATGAACCTGGATCGATAGCATGTCGCGCACATCCAGAATTTTTAATAAAAAATTCAATGGCATTTCTGTCGACTTTAAATACTCTGAGACATCCAAACTGGAGTCAATTATTTGGCTGGGCGCGCTAGGGTGGGCTCCCAGCCAATATTCTGCTTGTGGTTCAGTACCCTTGGTATGCCGTAATAATCTGGCTAGATAGTCATAGCCACCCCATTGATAGTTTTGAATAATGCCTTTTATGGGGAAAATAGGTCCCATGAAATCTCCGCTGATCTTTATAAGATGAATTCTATCTGTTTATTTGCGCAAGCCAATGACGCGGGCAGGGCTGCCGGCAATTTTATGGCCTGCGGGAATGTTTTTGGTAACCGTGCTGTTCATGCCGACAACAACCTTATCGCCAATGATCGTGCCATCAGTCACGCCGACATGTGCTCCCAGCCAAACGTCGCGACCTATTGTTATGCCTTCAGAACGTGTGCCTTGAGTGTACATTGCTTGGTTGGGTTCGTGCAGGTGATTAAACGCGTACAAATGGCAATAGGCCGCTAGGCGAGATTCATCGCCTATGGTGATGCCTTTGCTGCCACCATCCAAGGTGCAGTGGTGGTTGATGGCGACATTTCGACCAAGGACCACAGGGCCATGGATCACACAATCGGCGGCAATAAAACTGCCATCACCAATTTTGATGGCGCGGCCCGGTTCGGCAAACAGTTGAGCCTGAGGTGCAATAAAACAGTCACCCTCAATGTCAACGGTTTCGACACTGATCAAATATTCTTGCCATTCCTTTTGCCAGGCTTGGGCCCAAACGCGATGTTTTTCTTTGAGGCTCCAGTACAACCACGGCATATAGCTTAGGCGCAATTTATGTTGCTGCTGATAATAGGATAAATCCATTTGAATATTCGCTTTAGATCAATGAGAGCGAGTGGATTATTCTGATGATCGAAGGGTGTGTCAATAGGGGGGATTTATGAGAAGAAAAAGGGCCCATTATAGGCCCTAATTCTGACCGCCTGCGATAAGCTGGAACGTTCTTCGGCGCAGCTGGGCATTGGTTTCACGCTCCTGCGACCGTCGTTGATGTTCGCTTAACTTGCGTTGCTGACGTGAAGGCCAAGAGTTGACGATTGATAGGGTGTGAGAGATATCTTTCGTTAATCCGCAAAAATCTATCATCAGGGGATTTTGAATCATTTTGCAATAACCCTGACGATCGTAAACCGGCTGCCATCCGTGGATACCATGGTGGATCTCTAAAATCACTCCGCCGGGACGGTATTTTTGGCAAAAGGCCAGGAACGCGTCATTAATACGACTTCGCAATATACTCGAATCTGCACTAAATTCGATCGTTTGGCCACGACCATCAGATAAACGAAGACGGTGCATACTATACCTGCAATAATTTACAACTGTACTTTAAACATACGGAACAAATTGTACTTTTTCAAATTGCAGGACAAAAATAATGTAAAAATATTTTTGTTTCTGCGGCGTTATTTAAATGAGTGCAGACTTGGTAGATGATTAGATTTGCTTGGTATAAGTCGCTACGAGTGGGGGGTGTGAATTGGATTTGTTTTTTGGGGTTACGCCGATAGAAGGTATTTTTGTGCGATGGACGGCAATGCCAAAATGATATTTCGATTTGTGCTGAATTGAAAGTGTTCTGATGAGTGGGGTTGGGTGAGATACGTTTTAGCTGTACTCACACCTCGAGTTATAGGTTGGCTGACTTTATTGATAAAACTCGTCAATATGGCAAGGCGAACTCCGGTGATTTTACTTTCAAAGTGCTCGGGATTCTCTGTCAAAGCAACTCCACCAATAACGATGCTCCGTTTGGCTGCAAGCTAGGCTCTTTTTGCACCGAGGTCTTTGGAACATGTCTGTATCGCCGGCCAGTACAGATTGCCTGGGCTATCGCGGGCCGGTGTTGATGCTTTTATTAACTTGGCCTAATCCATCAAGTCTTCATCTAAGTACAGGCTGTCCAATAAACCTTGAGACTCAGGCGTTTACGCGTAAAACGATTGACGGTGCCTGTACTACGCCACTCTTGATGGTATTGCTCAATTGGGATCAATGAAATGCGGGTTTAAATACGCCTTGTTTGATTTGATTGTGGCAGGTATCGCAAATTACAGTAATGCCATCGTTTGAGGCGAATTGTTCGCAGGGTTGTATTATCACAACCGGTCTGTGTGGGTGCAGTGTTCACAGTAACCCTCGCTCGCTGTTGGA
>JBNKFP010000060.1:0-13405 GCA_050289365.1 Cellvibrionaceae bacterium
CGTAATGGCCAGGGTTACTATGACCGCAATGCCAACCACAATGGCTTCTTTTCGCCCCAGGGCAAAAATCACTAAAATAACCACCGATAGGGTTGCGAAAATCAATTTCTTAATTAGGGTTTGGGCTTTATCCGCTGCAGTTGCACCATAGTTGCGAGTCACTGTCGCTTCAACGCCGTCGGGAAATACGATGCCGCGCATATTTTCAAAGCGCGCAATGACGGCATCAGCCACATCAACGGCATTTTCACCAGGCTTTTTGGATACCGCGATAGTGACTGCGGCAAATTGCTGTCCTTGATGTTGCACATCTGATGCTGGACCTGTGCCGAAGGATACGTAATTATTCGGCTGTGCTGAGCCTGCTTTGACGGTGGCTATATCGGATAAAAATACCGGAGAGTTGTCGCGCACGGCAACCACTAGCTCAGCGATTTCTTCTGCTGAGGTAAGAAAGGATCCCGCTTCTACTAAGATACTTTGGTTGTTATCCACTAAAGTACCCGCGGCACTGGAGGCATTGGCGCTTTGCAGAACGTGGCGTAAATCGCTTAGGGCAATATTAAATCCCGCCATGCGAGTCGGATCCAATTCAACAGCCACTATGCGTTCTTTACCGCCAATAACGGTAATATCACGAGCTCCAGGTACACGTTGTAATTCGGTGGCGATCGTATTGGCAATCTGAGTAAGGTCGGCAGCCGAAATGGATTCCGATTGACTCCAAAGGGTGCCGGCGACAATGGGGACATCGTCTATTCCCTGAGGTTTAATCAGCGGTGCCCCAACGCCATTGTTGTGCGGTTGCCAGTCGGCATTCGAATAAAACGCATTGTACAGCCGCACTATAGCTTCAGTGCGGGGTTCACCAACTTTAAATTGCACCGTCAAAATGGCCATGCCTGGGGAGGAAGCGGAATAAATATGTTCGACCCCGGAGATCTCCGCCACAATTTGCTCCGCCGGTGTGGTAACTGAAGACTCGACTTCTTTGGCGGAGGCGCCGGGAAAGGGGATAAACACATTGGCAAAAGTCACATTAATTTGCGGTTCTTCTTCCCTGGGTGTAATAAAAATCGCAAACAGGCCCAACAGCAACCCCGCCAGAGCAAGCAGTGGGGTTATCTCTGTTGTCAAAAAGTGTTTGGCAATGCGTCCGGACACGCCCATCGATGATTTCATCCTAACAACCTCAGCTAAAAATATTCTGTATTAACGAATGGTGCAGTGTGTTCGCTCTATAAATTAATGTAAATTCCAATTTCATTCGGCATTTATTGGGTCGGCTCTTGGTGTTGTTGCAACTTGTACGCTTGCGCCGCGAGTATTGGGTTGAGGACAATGGTTTCGCCCGCACTGAGCCCCGCCAGAATCGCCGTTTGGCCATTGAATTGTTCGCCTAAGCGCACATAGCGGAGTGAAATACTATCCGCTTGTCCTAGTACATAGACCGCGGTGACTTCACCGCGTTTGACGATGGCGTTATCAGGCACCGCCAGGCGTTGCTGATTGCCGTTGACAAATTGCACCTTAACCAGGGTTCCGGGAAATAAATTGTCGTGTTCACCAGACAGATCAATCAAAACTTTGAAGCTGTGGGTATTGGTGTCTGCTCGGGGCGGAATACGCATGCTCGAGGCGGGGAGCGTATTGCCGTTGGGCAGCAAAATGGTTGCCTGCTGAAATTGGCGGACCGGACCGATATGGCGCTGAGGAATGGGCACGTTGACGCGCAACTCTTGCAGCGATACCCCGGTCATTATCGGGGTACCGGGGTTGACCGTTTCTCCCGGTTGCACCAAACGCTCAACCACTATGCCAGCGTATGGCGCGGTTATCGTGGTGTAGGCTAAATTCGCCTGCGCTGAGGTCACTGCGGCGGCTGCACTTTTTGCTTTAGCTTGGATGGTTTTTAAGCGCGCTTGCGCGCTATCAAATTCCGCTTGTGAAATTAATTTTTTGGCAAGCATTGATGCACTGCGCTGGTAGGCTTTTTCAGCTTCGGAAGCCATGGCTTGCGTCTCTTTTTGCTGACCTAAAGCCGCATCCAGTTGCGCTGCCTGCTCAATGCTGGTTAATTTTGCGATAACCGATCCGGCGCTGACGTAGTCGCCGACATCGTAAACGACTTCGGTAATTCGCCCCGATGTCTGCGCTGCCACAGTCGCTTGATGTAAGGCCTCAATTTCACCATCAAACGTGATGATTTTAGGCATATCGACAGGCTTTACCGTCCATCTGTCTAACTCTTGCGTTGCACTAAGCAATCCAGCGCTGCTCAGCAGCAGCAAACCTGTCACCAATCGATAAAAGTTAAACATACTTCTCTCCATTCTGGTCTATCAACATTGTGCCCATTGTATGCCTAATGCTGCGGGACTATTTGACACAGGTAAAAGCGGCACCATAAGGAACGCCTAATTTTTTCAAAATCATCACCAGAGGGCAAAATCCGGTGAATGATGTTTGCAGCATGTTGAGGCCAACAAAAGCGGTAAACCATAACCAATTAATATTCACTAATACGCTGAGACCGACACTCACCAAGATAAAAATACCGGCTAAGCGTAGTACCCATTGATCAATTGTATTGGTATTCATAGGTTTTTCTCCAAATTTTCAGTCAGTGCTAGAGGACAGATCGCAAAAATGATTTTGCAATATGCGAATAATGATTTGCGCGGGCCCTTCAACCAGTTGATAAAACACCACTTGCGCTTGTTTGCGGACTGAGACCAATTGTGCTTGGCGCAACACCGCCAAATGTTGTGACAGGGCCGACTGGGACACGTCAACACGTCGATTGAGTTCGCTCACGTTCAATTCGCCTTCCGCTAAAGCGCACAAAATTTGTAAACGACGTGGATTGGCTAGCGTTTTCAGCAACTCCGCGGCCTTATCACTCTGTTCAGTTTGGTTAAATTTCATCGCAATTAGATAGTTCTAAATTAGATAAAGCTAATATAGCGTTGCGAACAGAAGAATGCAAGCTTCTTTTCTTGAATTTCTAAGTTATTGAGCTTGAAAGAAACTGTGCTTTTGTGTGAGGTCAGGCTATTTGCGGCATGATCCAGTTAAGGGTTAGACGTGTTTTAACCAGAATGTCAGGCTGTGATCAAGATCTTGGCCTGGCTCGGGCCAGGATAGGTAAGTCTTTAAACTTGGGTCTTCGGGTATCCACGACTCCGCCAAAAGCCGCGTAGATATTGGAAGTCGCTTGTTTTTGGGGGATGATCTCGTGGTCGACCCAAGAACAAAAGGCACAGGTTTCAGCTCCTAGTACCCGTGCTTGTTGTTCTCGCAGTTCGAAAAAACGTTTGCCGATTCCTTGGCCGCGATATTCCCTTAATAAAACCGATTCACCTAAATAATAGATAGTGTCCAATGGAATTTGATCTAGAGTGAATGGCTGTTGAAATTCCAAACCGGCGTCGACTAAACCCATAGCGGTTGATGCGCCTATGATCTGACTGCCATGAAAAACCAAGATACAAATAGAACTGGAGTGGCGGGCATAGTTATGCAGGTACTGGCTCTTATATGCTAAGTTGCCATACGCAGCTCTGCCAATGGTTCTAAGAATTCGGCTATCGTAGTGCCTATTGCAGTTCGAATGTGAATGATCATGCCTGGATTGCAAACAGAAAAAGTATAAAGAATGGCGAAAGGGTGTATGGGGTTTACTGACGGCCCCTGCCTATGGCCGAATGGGCAGTGCGGTGAATTAGAGTATTCAGTTGATGGAATAATATCTTGCTGTCATGGGATTACTCAGTTCTGTTAAATCAGCGAGAATGGCATCAAAATCATTAAAGCTCAATGGCATTGTCACTAATAACCGTGCGTTCCTTGGCGATCCAGAATAAAGCCGTTATTTGGTCGTGGTTTAAATGCCTGTCAGCACTGAATCTGCTCTTTCCCTGTGAGTAACCTGTTAAATTATCTGTGCTGATGGTAAATCTTAACGTGTGAGACTGTATCTATTTCTTTGAGAGTGGGGCGTGTTTTCATTTGTGCGCGCTAAATGGACTCCTAAAACCGTAAAGTTAGAGTGGTCCCCGCACAAAATATGCCGCAAGGACAACGCAACGGTAGTGATTTGGGGTAACAGGGGTTGTGAGGATACTTTGAGATGTTTTACTCGGCTTTGCTATCTATTTTACTGTGCCTCAGGTTTGTTTTTAAATTAAATTGTGTAATCGATATAATGTTGGCTGTCGTTTCCGGGGGTATGGAAAAACTGGAAAAGCCACAATTAGGAAACATGTTATCCAGGATGTTCGCGATTATGGCAATGCTAATTTGCTATTAGGAATTTAGCTTTTTGTTCATTCACTCCTTTTTCTCCTCCAAGACAAGAAAGCGCTAGGCTTGTCGTTCATTTCATTTTTTTGGCCTCAATATGCCGATAAACTCCTAGACGAATAAGTAAATAAAATAACAGCACTGTCTATCGTTTTCTTGGTAGTGGCCTTTGGCGCTTGAGACATTTTTATCTCGTATAAAAACTTGATTATTATGCACAATGCCATTTTTTATGAAGTAAGTTTGACTAAATAAAGACGTTTATTCTAGTTCGTTCTCAGCGGTTTAAAAGAGTGGCCGACGGCACTGAAATAGTGGCCTTACGTCGGTATCCGTCTGCAAGGTGAGAATCTTTCTACAATACTTACCGTAACAAAATTCCAATATGGAAAAGGCTAAACAGTGAGTTTCGATATGCTGAGTCACCCAAAGCACGCCAATAAGCACCAGCAAGGTTACAGTTTAATAGAATTGATGATCGTACTGGTTATCATAAGCATTTTGGCGGGTATAGCTTACCCAAGTTACCAAAATAGTGTGCGGAAAGGGAATCGCACGGCTGCGCAAAACGATATGTTGGAAATAGCCAATCGCCAAAAGCAATTTCTCATCGCCAATCGAAGTTACGCCACCAAAGATCAATTAGTCGCAAGTGGTTTCGGGCTGTCTTCGGATGTGAGCCCCAATTACGATTGGAGCATCACGTTGGGAACAGGTTCGGCACCCACCTTTACAGTGACGTTGACGGCAAAAGGTAATCAATTAAGTGATGGTGATATGACGCTCAACAGTATTGGTGTAAAAACACCAGCGGCACATTGGTAAGCGAGGACCATCAAAATGAAGAGATTACAACGCGGTGCTGGCATGATCGAAGTCTTGATGTCCATGTTTATTACATCTGTCGGTCTATTAGGTGCGGCCACTATGCAAAGTAGATTGCAGCTCGCCGAACTGGAATCCTATCAACGTACACAGGCGGTGATGCTGATGAATGATATGGCAAACCGCATTATGGTCAACCGCACCAACGCGGCAAATTATGCATCGACCCTCACCTATGGGGGAACAGCTACGTGTCCTCCTGCCACGACTGCATCCCCTTTACAATTAAGGGACGTTAGCGAATGGTGCGCAGCGCTGCAAGGCGCCTCCGAAATCATTTCGGGAAATAATGTGGGTACCATGATCGGTGGCCGCGGTTGTATCGAAAACGTCTCTCCAGGCACTTACATGATCACTGTGGCTTGGCAGGGTATGACACCCAGCTCAGCCCCTCCGGCAAGTGTGAGTTGTGGGTTGAACGAGTACAACGATGCCGACGCTAATTGCTTCAACGACCTTTGCCGTCGCACCGTTACTACCCTCGTGCGTGTGGCAGACCTATGAAATATCGTCAGTCTCTAAACCACCAGGGTTTTACTCTGGTAGAAATTTTGGTCTCGCTGGCCATCGGTTTTACGTTGATGACCATGATCATAGGGTTGTACGCGACGACTTCGCGTATTAACACGGACATTACCGAAACCAACTACGCCATTGAAAACGGTCGTTTGACCATCGACTTTCTCGGTAAAGATATCGCGCACGCTGGGTTTTGGAATGGCTACCTTCCAGAATTCGATGATTTATCGGCATCCTCAGCGCCCTCGGACTACCCGACAGCCATTCCCGACCCGTGTTTGGATTATGCCAGCTGGGATGCCGCCTATAGGGCTAATTTTGTGGCACTGCCGGTACAGGTTTACGATGCGGTACCAAGCAGTTGTGCCTCACTTTTACCCGATCGCCAAGCCGGCACGGATGTGATTGTCGTCCGCCATGCCAATACGCCCGCTTGCAACCCCGCTAGTGCTGGCAGCTGCACGGCAGGTAAACTCTATTTTCAAGCCGCCATGTGCGCAGCCTCCGGCAATTATCAATACACTCTAAGCCACGACTTAACAGCGCTGACGGAAACGCAACGTGACTGTGCAACTCTGTCCGAAGCAAGAGAAGTCATTTCCAATATCTATTACGTGCGTAACTACGCCATTACTGCCCGCGATGGCATTCCTACGTTAATGCGTTCGAGCTTGGGCGTAGTCGGTGGTGTGCCAACACAGCAAAGTCCCGTCGCGCTGATTGAGGGGGTAGAGAGTTTTAAAATAGAGCTGGGTATTGATAACGTCAGCGATTCTGGAGCGGCTGTGAATCACGGAGCCGCTATTATCTGGGCGGACGAAACCACAAAAGACTCACCCACCAATCGTGGCGATGGCATACCGGATGGTGATTTCGTGCGGTGTACCACCTTAACGCCCTGCACCCTAGCCCAGTTGGTGAATACTGTAGGCGTCAAATTGGGGGTGTTGGTGCGTAACCTCAAAGCCACAAACGGCTACACCGATACCAAAATTTACACCATTGGAACTTCCAGGATCGGGCCTTTTAATAACGCTTACCAGCGCTATGCGTATAACACCACCGTGCGACTAGTGAATGTTTCTGGTCGTCGTGAGACGCCATAAGGGAGGAAATACTTATGAATACTCAATCATCCCTTCAATCGCAACGCGGTACCATATTGGCGGTTTCTATGATCATGCTGCTGATGTTAACTCTGATGATCTCGGGCACCGTATCCTTGACCTCTTCCAATTCGGTTGCGGTGAATAATATGCAAGTGCGGGAAGAGGCGATTGCCTCCGCCAGTGCGGTGTTAGAGCAAATCATCAGTTCGGATTTTACCGCGTCCCCCGCAGCGCAGGATTTGACCATCGACATAAACAACGACAACACCATGGATTACACCGTGTCAATAGCGGAACCGGTCTGTATGCGTGCCACGCAAGCCAGCACTGCAGCATTAAGCAGCGCCAGTTTGTCGGCCATGTCTAGTCAAGGAACTTGGAACACACTTTGGGAACTGACCGCGACAGTGAGTGATGTGGTCACAGGGGCTTCCGCCAAGGTACGTGCTGGCGTTCGTGTGATGTTATCCCAAGCAGAAAAAAATGCCGTTTGTTCCTAGAAGTCGGTGTAACCGAGGAGCCAGTTATGTCCATTAAAATGTCAAAGATTTTGCTTGGGGGGGTGTTAATAGCCTTTACCACAGTCGCCAATGGCGAGGATATCGACCTATTTGTCTCCCCGACGGTATCCGCAGCGGATGCCCCTAACGTCCTCATTGTGTTAGACAATACTGCCAACTGGAATACCGCGTTTAGCAACGAGAAGGCCGCCCTGGTCGATACCTTCAACAGCTTGCCATTGGATAAGTTTAACGTGGGCATTATGATGTTTGGTGCCCCCCAGTTAGGCTATGTGCGCGCAGCCGTGCGCCCAATGAACGCCACCAACCGCCCGCTTTATTCGGCCTTAGTGAACAGTCTGGATCGCAATGGTGATAAGGCATCGGCGCGCACTTTGTCGCGTACTATTTCAGAGTCCTATAGGTATCTGACTGGTACAACCAGTGTAGATACGTCCAAAGTGGGGAGTAATGGTGACCGAGACTACCGCGGTAATACATCCGGTAACGCGCAAACCAACGCGGTGCACGCCTTACCTGATAATGCTTTGGCGAGTTCTTCGGCGACCAGCTATACCTCTCCCATTAACCCCTCCTCATGTGATGGTCGCACATATATTATTTACATTGGCAACAATGTTTCGAGCGGTAACGTCACCAAAGACAACAGCTCACGCAACAATTCGGCGGGCAGTGAGCTCGCCGCAGCTGGCGGCAACACCGCGCAAATTCCATTGGCTTACAGCTCGCATCAAGACAATTATGCAGACGAATGGGCACGCTTTATGAAGTCTGATTTAGGCGTGACTTTTTACACTGTAGACGTGGACCCAACGCCGATGCCGGGTGGTCACAGTAACGGTATGGGCAACAGCGCATTACTGGAAAGCATGGCGAATGTCAGTGATGGTAAATACTTTCGCGTGGATTCCAGCGTGGGTGGCGGGTCAGAAATATCTGACGCACTGAAATCCATATTTTCAGAAATTCAATCGGTTAACAGCGTGTTTGCCTCTGTGTCTTTGCCTGTGAGTGTTAACACTCAAGGCACCTATTTAAACCAGGTGTATGTGGGTATGTTTCGCCCAGACGAACAGTCTTTGCCCCGCTGGGCCGGCAACCTCAAGCAATACCGCCTCGCTCAGGTAGGCACTGACCTTAAGTTGGTAGACTCTTACGAGCCCAGTTCTCCCTCAGACATTTATAAATCGGCCATTAACGCCTCCACTGGTTTCATTAGCGAGTGTGCCACCAGCTATTGGACGCCGTCCACCTTAGACAGTTACTGGGCTTTTAAAGGCTTTGATCAACATTGTTTGTCCGTTGCCAATTCAGCGGATTCCAATACACCTGACGGCAATATGGTAGAAAAAGGCGCACAAGGTTATGTGCTGAGGGACAGAACCTCGCGTAGGGTGCTCACTTGTCATACAGATTTTGCCACCTGTGCCTCATCCACAAGTTTAACCAACTTTGATACCGCTAATAGCACCATTACAGCGGCGTCTCTGAACGCCACCAGTGCCGCAGAACGAGCGGAACTGATTCTTTGGGCCAGGGGATTGGATGTAGATGATGAAAATGGCAATGGCATTGGTGCCACCAGTCCTGGTGAAATGCGCCCATCTGCCCATGGTGATATTGTGCACTCACGCCCTGTGGCCATTAACTATGGTACGCCAGCAAGCCCAGAAGTGGTGGTTTTTTATGGTGGTAATGACGGCATCCTTCGTGCTATCAATGGTAATCGGGGGGCCGCAACTGGGTCGGTGGCTGCGGGCGAAGAATATTGGGCATTTGTCCCTCCTGAATTCTACGGCAATATCAAACGTACTCGAGTCAATGACGGCTCCGTAGATGCCCCCTATATTACTTATCCTGGCACGATACGGACCAATGTGGCGGCCAAACCTTACGGTATGGATGGCAGTGTCACGGCCTTTTGGACGGATGTTAACGGTGATGGTGATCTCAAAGACCCATCGGATATAGCCTATCTTTACGCCACCATGCGGCGTGGCGGGCGGGCAGTGTATGCCTTTGATATCAGCACACCCAGCTCTCCCACGTTGAAATGGAAAAAAGGCTGCCCCAGCAACTTCACCTCCGCAGGTGTGGTCAGCGACGTAGGTTGCTCCACCGGTTTTACCGGTATTGGTCAAACGTGGTCAGCACCTACCCACTTTTATGCGGCAGGTTATGGCTCGGGCAGCTCCCCTCTATTGATTATGGGGGGGGGTTACGATACGTGTGAAGATGTGGACACCGGCCTCGCCAATAACAGTTGCGGCGCGAACCCCAAAGGTAGCGAGATTTATGTGCTGGATGCGGAGACGGGGTCGCTCTTGAAGACGTTAAATACCGAACGCAGCGTGGTAGGCGATATCATTGTGGTCAAAGATGCCTCTGACCTTGGTATTTTCGCCTATGCCTCCGACACCGGCGGCAACGTCTACCGCATCACCATGGATACCAGCGCTCCCAGTGCGTGGACCCTCACCAAAATTGCCGCCCTCGGGTGTGATTCCGGCACGGCATGTAATCCCAACCGGAAATTTATTTACGCACCGGATGTGGTTTATAACGCCGCTACTGATACTTACTACTTGACACTGGGATCCGGTGATCGAGAAAAGCCCTTGGAGACCTATTTGGCAACCACGAGCGTCGACAACTACTTTTTTATGTTGCAAGACAAGCCTTCTGACACCAATTGGTTAATCAATGAACGCACGAATTGTTTGGCTGCTTCCAACTTGTGTTTAAATTCTTTGTTGGGAATTACCACCAACGCTGACCCAAGCAGTTCGGACTTGGCCGCAAAGAAAGGCTGGTATTTAGGTTTGGAGGCTAAAGAGCAAGTAGTGACTTCCTCCATCACGGTATTTAACACGGTGACATTTAGTACGCACAAGCCCGCTAATGCAAGCTCGGCCTGTGCAAGCTTAGGCGACACCAAAGTTTATAATATCGGTTATGAAAATGCTGCCAGCGCCAACGGGACAGCTTATCGCTATGAAGATCTGGTCGGCGATGGCCTGCCGCCTTCGCCCGTTGCAGGTATGGTGACCTTGGACGATGGCAGCACAGTCCCGTTTATTATTGGCGCTACTCCGAGCTCACCATTGGAGGCCAGCTTACCTCCTTCCCCAACCGAGGCAAACCGGCCCACATCACGTGTATTCTGGAACATTGAACAATGAGACTTATAATAAGCAGCCACAATGGCGGTTTTACACTTGTCAGTTTGTTAGTTGCCGTTTCGATTTTGGCGATTTTGCTTGGCATTGGCGTACCTTATTTTCAGACGAGTATCCTGCGCAGCACCCTGGGTGCTTACACCAATCATCTGAACGGGAGTGCGAAATTGGCGCGCAGTGAAGCCATGAAGCGCAAAACCAATGTTGCCATTTGTCCTTCGGCGGATGGCAGCAGCTGTGTTACAGGGAATTGGAACCAGGGATGGATTGTGTACGTGCAGAGCTCAGCAGAAGTGATTCAGCGTCAACAGGCGTTAGATAGCAACTACATCATCGATAGCACTCTGGACAATATTGTGTTTGAGTCTGATGGTACTGGTGTGTCGCAAGCCAATATCACTATTTGTCGTGCTCAGCCAAGTGCCGGCGATTTTGAAAATGTATTGACCATCAGTGCTACTGGTCGATCTATACTTAACCAAACAACAACCGGGACTTGTTCTATGTAAGTCGTGTTAAGCGCGTCTTTTCGTTTGTTCTTGTTAAGTCTAACGGACCTCTTGATTCTCAGTTGTTGAGAGGTAACATCAAATATCGGTGTCAATCCCCGGCAAGTGCCACAACACCCAGTGAAAAAATGCTGCTTTGAAATAACGTAGGAGCAGATCGGATGTGTATTCTATCCATTTTCAGTATGGATGATTTGGGCTCCTGTCATCATCCGCTAATTTTCGGCTCCGCCGCATTTTCGGAGACACTCTAGGTCCGGCCTAAGACGTTCGTTTTTAGACCAAACGGATGTTTTACACGATGTATTTTGTAGCATATGCTCTAGGGCGAGCTTAGCTAAAGCGGTTTCACGTTTCTCTGGAGTGGCGATTATGAATATCTCAGGTGTTGGTCATTTAAACCAAGCGCATCGGCAAACATCAGAAGCCCTTCAGGCTACCTCCGAGCGGATTGCATCGGGATCACGGATTAATCACGCCGGTGATGATGCCGCCGGTTTGGTGATCTCCCGGCGGATGACCAGCGCAATCGATGGTTTTAGTCAATCCATTCGCAATGCCAATGATGGAGTCTCAATGTTGCAAATTGCTGAGTCAGGGCTTTCAGGTATTACGGATGGCATTGGTCGGATTCGTGAGCTGGCTTTGCAAGCCAGCAATGGGATTCTGACCAAAAGCGATCGGGCCGCCATTCAAAAAGAAGCGCAGTCAATGCTAGATGAAATTCAGCGCTCGGTATCCACGAGCAGCTTTAATCAAAAACCGGTATTGAGCGGAGCAGACGAATTGTCATTACAGTTAGGGGAAAGCGCGGATTCTACGATTACACTGAGTTCTACCCAAACAGAGTCCAGGCTGCAGGCGGCGGGTTTATATGAGTTGGATTTAAGCTCAGTAGACTCGGCGATGGCTGCTCTGCAAAATCTTGATGCGGCGCAGACGGAGGTGGATACCATGACTTCGGATATAGGCGCGTCACTCAATCGTTTGGATTCCAGTATCAACCAAATGGATGCGGCTCGAACGCAGAGTGCTGCAGCGCGCTCGCGTATCGCGGACAGCGATATGGCTGAGGAAATTACAAATTTGGTGAACCAGCGAACCAAAGAGGACATCAGCATTACTCTACAAGCGATAGCCAATCAACAAAGCGGCAATGTGTTGCGCCTGCTCGAAGCCAACTAGATTACACCAGGTCTTATGATGCGCCCGCGCTAAAGATGGGCTTGGCGGATTCCGCTATATGTAGAGGTAGGATCAGGGAAAAACAGCTGCCTTTACCCCGTTCACTGCTAACGTCGATACGCCCACCATGCATATTTGCAAATACCATGCTGATGGCTAAACCCAAGCCGGTACCTTCAACTTTACGAGTGAGTGCGGAATCGATTTGGATAAAATTACCGAATAGCCGTTTTTGATCTTCTTCGTTTATGCCCACACCGCTGTCGTGTACTTTAACGCAAATACTGTCTCCGATCCGGGCATCATTTTGACATTCGAGTTGGATTTTTACTTTGCCCTGTTCGGTGTATTTTATTGCGTTGCTCGTTAGGTTCATGATGATCTGCGTGAAACGAGTCGAATCTAAATGGACAATAGTGGGGGTTTCCGGCAACTCTAATTCAAACTCTAATGAGGCGTTTTGGGCAATCGGTAGAAGTTGATTAAAAACATTGAGTACCAATTCATTCGCATCAGCATCCTCAGGGTGAATCTCCATCAGGCCTACTTCAATTTTAGACATATCCAAAATATCGTTAATAATGCGCAATAGATGATCTCCGTTGCGTTTGATGGTATTTAGATGCTTGAATTCTTTGTCGGTAATACGTCCTTCGAGCTTTCTAATTAGGCGCTCTGTAAAGCCAATGACAGAGTTCATGGGGGTGCGCAATTCATGCGACATAGTCGCTAAAAACATAGTTTTAGCGCGACTTGCTGATTCGGCTTCTTCCTCTGCGTGTATGCCTTTTACTCGCGCTTCAAAACAATTTCCCAATATCGTAAGGTTGTCGAGTAGACGGCCAAAATGAGTTTCATTGTCGATTGGCATATTGTGTATAAGGATGGAGGCGTGTGCAAAAGAAATAAAAGTATCTTTACCGATATGCCGGATTCGTTTTTGATTGTGATGGCGAAGCATAAATTCGCGCCCGCCTAGCGACACATTTTCTGCCTCGCGGATACAAACTTTATCATCGACAACAATCAATGCGCTGCAGCTGACACCAAATACCGTAATGGTTTCGAATAGGGTGTCAAATAATTCTTCGTAATTTCGACAGTTATAAGAATTTAAAATAAAACGCGATATTTCGCCAAGTTCGCTACTGTGCGACATGGATAGGAGTGCGATATCACTCGCTTCGCGCAGA
>JBNKFP010000061.1:0-13311 GCA_050289365.1 Cellvibrionaceae bacterium
CACGGCAAAACCACAACCACCAGTATGCTGACTTGGATATTGGCGTTCGCCGGTTATCAGCCGGGTTATTTAATTGGCGGGGTGCCGCAAAATTTTGCTACGAGCGCCGCTTTAGGTGAGTCCGATTTTTTTGTGGTAGAAGCAGATGAATATGACAGCGCCTTTTTCGACAAGCGTTCCAAATTTGTTCACTATCATCCGCGCACTTTGATTATGAATAATTTGGAATTCGATCACGCTGACATTTTTGCCGATCTCGCCGCAATTCAAACCCAATTTCACCATTTGATTCGCACCGTTCCCGCTGAGGGTTTAGTGATTTATCCGCAATACAGTGACAGTTTGCGCGAGGTATTAAGTAAAGGTTGTTGGACCCCGACCCAAACTCTATTTGGGGAGTGGCAAGTGGCGGATCTCGCCAATGATGCCAGCGAATTTCAGGTAATGTTTAATCAAGAAACGGTTGGCCGAGTGAATTGGACTTTAACTGGCCAGCACAATGTCGCCAACGCTTTGGCCGCGATCGCAGCCGCTCGTCATGTGGGGGTATCGCCTGAACTCAGTTGTCAGGCCTTGATGGAATTTAAAGGCGTTAAGCGACGCATGGAACTGTTAGCGGAAGTCAACCGTATCTCGGTCTACGATGATTTTGCCCATCATCCCACCGCGATTGCCACAACTTTGCAGGGGCTGCGGGCGCGATTCCCTAACGCGAGAATTCATGCCGTAATTGAGCCGCGCTCCAATACCATGCGTATGGGGGTGCACCAGGATGGTTTGCTCGATTCTTGCGCTGTCGCCGATGTCGTATTCTGGATGTTACCGCCGCAGCAAAATTGGTCGCTGGCTCCGGGCCAAAGGCAGAATACGGAACACCGGGTTTACCAAGATACGCAGACGATTATTGATGAATTGGTCGAGCTATCTCAACCGGGTGACCAAATTGTCATTATGAGCAATGGCGGTTTTGAAGGCATTCATCGGCGCTTGATTCAAGCTTTGGAGAACCTGTGAAGTCCATTTGCCTGGCAATGACCGGCGCCTCCGGAGCCGCTTACGGTTGGCAGTTGCTGCGTCAGCTGTTGAAGGCTCAGTGCACGGTATCTTTACTGCTTTCTCGGGCTGCGGAAGTGGTCATAAAACAAGAGCTCGGAATTGAGCTTCCACCTGAGTTAACAGGTCAACAAATTTGGTTTGATCGTCATTTCAATCCGAGTTCAGGGCAGTTAACGCTCTATGGTCGTGAGGATTGGTTTGCACCTGTGGCGTCGGGTTCGGCACCATTGGATGGAATGGTGATATGTCCTGCTAGTGGTGGGTGTCTAGCCGCTCTCGCTCACGGTGCCAGTAATAATCTGATCGAGAGGGCAGGGGACGTGTGCCTCAAGGAACGGCGCAAGCTGCTGTTGGTCCCGCGTGAGACGCCCTATTCGCAGGTCCATTTGGAGAATATGTTGAAGTTAACCCAGATGGGGGCCGTGATCATTCCTGCGTCACCAGGATTTTATCAGCAGCCGCAATCGGTACAGGATTTGGTGGATTTCGTGGTGGCAAGGATTTTAGATCAGCTCGATTTAGATCAACACTTGCTGCCACCATGGGGCGACCCTCAGAGTTAGTCAAGTGCCAAGGCTAGCCAAACCAAATGTAAGCGCCCAAGAGAAAGAGTCCCACCACGGCTGCTGCGACTGAAAACCACAGCAGCGGCGAGTTCATGGGGTTCGGGGTCTGATCGGCCTCATCTCGATTCCCAGGCGAGGTTGACCGGGTTTTCCATTGTTTTTGTACATGTTCTTCAGCGGATTTGGATTTGGCAGATGAAGGTATTAAGTGTTTTCGATTCTGCGCTAAATCCTGAGTCCGCGGGGCTATAGGGCCAAATAATTGGAATACACATATATCCAAGCGCAACTCATCCCCGGGCGTCAGTGGGCTGATGTCCATGACTTGCCGTTCATTGATATAGATAGCATTGGCCGTGTTTAAATTGCGTAACTCCAATCGATTGCCTTGCTGCTTCAGTGCAACGTGTTCTTTTGGTAGGTGAACGCCGGGGAAAATAACATCGCAAGTTGCGCTGCGACCGATTTTTACGGTGTCTTTGTCTTCCGCAAAGGGTAACGCAAACGCTTGGCCAGCCAGCCAATTAGCGCTGCCGACCAAGCACCATTCCTGCTGATTGCCGGGATAGAGAGGGTCCAGTACTTTTAGGCTCAAATCCCCAATGCGAATGACATCAAAATTAAATATGGGCCGCTGGGTGATACGTTGATCATTGACGTAGGTGCCGGATTCCGTGCCCAAATCTCGCAGTAGATGCTTTTTACCGTCAAACAAAATACGGGCGTGAAACTCGCCGATGTGACTTTGGTTCAAAACCAAATGATTATCGGAGTTTCGGCCAATAGTGAAGGATTTATCGACAACCCAAACACCCGTTGCGCTATGTTCGATAACCAGTTTTAGCATCGTCGAATTTACACCCCAACTCGAATGAAAACGCAATAACCGACAAGTTTGTTGATTTGCCTGTCAAACTCGGGCTGCAGGCTGGCATGATAGGGCTTTGCGCAGGTTTTTCAATGCAAAACTGATAAAAAGAGTCTTTTGGTGTCTATGGCTGCGGCGTTAAATTCTTATCTGTGCCTACTGACTAACAGATTTTACAGTGAAATTTTAAGGCGCGTTGATCATTGTATCGTTAGAATGTCGCCTTAGATTGAATAGGTTGTTGATACATTGCACGGATCTCCTGGTCATTAACAGCAAGTAAAAGAAGCTAAAGGGCGGTAAAGGACTCTATATGGTAAGTCGTTTTTCTGGAATGTGGTTGCGCTGGGTTACCGAGCGTCCGAAGTCAGTTATTTTGGTGTTGTTGCTTTTACTAGTGGCTGCGGCCTTCGGTCTACCTAACTTCAAGTTGGATGCATCGGCGGATTCCTTAACCTTAGAGCACGATCAAGATCTCACCTATTTTCGCCAAGTCAGTAAAAATTTCGATAATGGTGACTTTCTAATTGTGACCTTTACGCCGAAAGACGAGTTGTTTAGTGACCCTTCTTTGGCGTTGCTGCGCAACTTGCAGGATGATTTGGCCAAAATCGAAGGGGTTGACAACATTAACAGCATTCTCAATGTACCGCTGTTATACAGCCCTAAACGTGGACTGCGGGAAATTGCCAAAGAGACTCGCACACTGGAAACACCAGGTGTGGATAGACAAATGGCGAAACAGGAGTTTTTAACCAGCCCTATCTATAAAAACATGATTCTCAGCCCCGATGGCCAGACCACGGCGCTGCAACTCAATATTGCGGTTGACCACAAGTACATTGAATTGGTGCAAAAGCGCGATGCCTTGAGGGAAAAGCGTTACAGTTCGAGTTTAAGCGCTGAAGAATCCGCGCAATTGGAGCAAGTCTCCGAGGAATTTCTAGCCTATCGCACTCGCAGTGAAGCGCGCGGTCATCACCGGGTGGAAGAGGTGCGTAAAGTGGTGCACAAGTACAATAACAAAGCCCAGATTTTTGTGGGCGGTATCACCATGATCACTGCGGACATGGTGTCTTATATTAAAAAGGATTTGATTCTATTCGGTTCAGCCGCTGTCGGCTTTATGATTTTAGTGTTGGCCGTTATATTCCGCTCACTGAGATTTGTTGTCATCCCCATGGTCACCTGTTTGTCTGCGGTATTAATTATGTTGGGGCTGATCAGTTGGTTGGACTGGCGATTGACCGTTATCTCCAGCAATTTTGTTGCGCTACTCCTGATTATTTCACTGGCAATCATCATTCACCTAGTGGTTCGCTACCGAGAATACGTGGATGAACATCCCGATTGGTCGCGTGCGGAATTGGTCAAAGCCACTTTGATTTACATGGCCAAACCCTGCCTCTATACCTCGTTGACGACGATTGTGGCTTTCGCGTCGTTGGTGGTCAGCGATATTCGCCCTGTGATCGATTTTGGTTGGATGATGACCATGGGTTTAGTGTTTGCCCTGGTCTTAGCGTTCCTGTTTTTACCGGCTTGTTTGATGCTGCTGCCAAAAGATGTTCCCAGTGCGGCTGCGCAGGGACCGCGCACTCACAAACCCTTGACACTCTATTGTTCAGCCGCGGTCGAAAAGGCCGGTGGTACGGTATTGACGGCAAGTTTGTTGATCGCGGCGCTGAGTATTTGGGGGATCTCGCGCTTGCAGGTGGAAAATCGTTTTATTGATTATTTCCATGAAGACACTGAAATTCACCAGGGCTTGTCGGTGATTGATAATAAATTAGGCGGTACTACTTCGCTCGATATTATCATCAACCAAAAAGCGGCTCTTGGTAATTTAAATGAGCTGCAGCTTCCCGCAGAATTTACCGATGAAGCTGATCCGTTTGCAGAAGCGGACCCTTTTGATGAATCCGATCCATTTGATTCACCGAGCCCAGT
This sequence comes from Cellvibrionaceae bacterium, assembly GCA_050289365.1. Classification (GTDB taxonomy): domain Bacteria; phylum Pseudomonadota; class Gammaproteobacteria; order Pseudomonadales; family Cellvibrionaceae; genus JBNKFP01. The sequence continues at coordinate 4,441 of JBNKFP010000061.1, forward strand.
GACAGAAGAAGACGCCTTTGCGGAAGCGGATCCATTTTCCGAACACGGTGGCGACGAGACATCCTATTGGATGACTTTGGCCGGTCTACAACAAATTGAAGATATTCATAACTATTTGGACCAGCTACCGGAAATTGGTAAGGTGCAGTCCCTCGCCATTCTTTACCAAGTGGGTAAAGACATTAATGGCAGCCTCAATAATTTTGAATTGGCGGTCATGGACAAGTCCCTTTCACCGGAAATCCGCGATGCGTTGGTGTCACCTTTCTTGGATGGCAGTGGCGATACCCGTATTACCATGCGGGTCAAAGATTCGTACCCCGATTTGAAACGTGCTGAGTTGGTGGAGCGCATTCGCCAGCATATCGACGATCAAACATCATTGGATATGTCTGAGGTGCGTTTCAGTGGGTTGTTGGTGTTATACAACAATATGTTGCAAAGTCTATTCAGCTCCCAGATTGTGACTTTAGGCGCGGTATTTCTCGGTATTATGGTGATGTTTGTCATTTTGTTCCGCTCGTTGTTGATTGCCGTGGTGGCTATTGTGCCGAACGCGCTTGCAGCGCTGAGTATTTTGGGCGGAATGGGGTTGTTTGGCATTCCTTTGGATATGATGACCATTACCATTGCCGCCATAACCGTGGGCATTGGTGTGGATGATACGATTCACTATATCCATCGTTTTGAGACTGAACTGGAGACCGATGGTGATTATATTGCTGCTATGCACCGCTCCCATGGGTCTATAGGTCGGGCTATGTATTACACTTCGGTGATAATTATTTTCGGCTTTTCCATCATGGTTTTGTCAGAATTTATTCCGACGATCTATTTTGGTGTGTTGACGGGTTTTGCGATGTTTGCAGCACTTGCCGGCGCTTTGTTTTTATTGCCCAAGCTGATTCTGTTAACTCGCCCATTTAAAAAGGTCAATGTTGCGAACTCTGCATCAACCAGGGCGACCATGCCACATTAGTTTTGCTTGGATTTTGTGTGCTGTTGAATACTTTCATAGAGCGCAGCGCACAAAATAATACTGCCGCCAATAAAGGTTTGCAGTTCAGGGGTTTCGCCCAAAATAAGCCAGGCAAATACGATCGCCAGAGGTGGCTGTAAACAGCCAATCAAACCTGTGGTTTTGGCTGAAACATGGCGCAGGCCATAGGCGATCAGAGTGTGCCCCATGGCGGTACTCACAACCCCCAAAAACATTAAGTAGGCCCAACCCTTGATATCCAAAGCCAAGGCGCCAGACCAGTCCAACCATGGGCTGAGTAACACGGCAACCGTACTGACTTGAATCAACATCACTCGGGTGCTGGACTCTTGCTGAAGCCAATGGCGTTGAAAAATATTGCGCAAACTAAAGGTTGTTGCGGAGATTAAGCCAAATCCCAAACCCGCTACATATTGGCTGTTAAGGCCCCACTGGGGAACCATAATTCCAGCGCCGAGCAATACTACCAAAGCGATCGCAATATCGGCGAGAGCCGGTCTTTTTTGGGTCAGTAAGGGTTCGAGGGTTACGGTAATAATGGGGTAGGTGTAGTGCGCCAAAATCCCTATGGCCACCGTGGACACCATCATGCCTTTAAAAAATGTAACCCAATGGATGGTCATGAGGCAACCGAGAAGCAAAGCCTTGGGGTAGAGCCTGGGCTGGGAGAGGGCCAGGGAACCTTGCCAGAGACCCAGCACTAGCGCCATCAGCGAACCGCCGATAACGCAGCGCAGTTGAGTGATGGAAATGGCGTCCAAACCAATACTTTTTGCGGCAACACCGTTAAGTGCGATGGTGGCAAAAGCGGCGTAGAGAACAAACAGTGCTTTTTTGTGAGTCGTCATCGCAGTTCCGCAAATTCTTGTTTTAAAAAGCAGTCAGTGCCGACCGTCTAGCGAAAGACCATTCGAACTTAACGAGCGTTAAATTGCACCGATGGGCGGAATACCCAACCGCGTGGCGAGCAGTTGGGGAAAAGGTGATTTGTCGGACCTTAATTTTGCAGAGCTTGTTCCAAACTGGCGGCGGCGCCAACAAATGCCGTTTCCGGGTGGGTAATCAAGTCCACGCTGATGGTCTCCACAAAGTGGCTCATTACGCCTTTACTGCGAAAGCGCTCGACAAATGGACTCGACTGTAAAAAGTCGGTAAAGCGAGGAAATATTCCGCCAGCGATATAAATGCCACCTTTAGCACCGTAGGTGAGTGCAAGGTTGCCGGCGAAAGAGCCGGCAAAGCTGCAGAAGGTGTTTAAGGTTTCCACGCAAACATCATTTGTGGCAGCGATGGCGTGTTGGGTAATATCCGCTGGCTTAAGCTCGTCTGCCTTAACGCCTTTGACGGTGCAAACCGCACGGTAGAGATTGACCAGACCTGGGCCGGAAATAAAGCTCTCAGCTGAAACATGTCCGAGCTGCTCGATGGCCGCTTTGATGACATCGGCTTCGAACGCAGTTGCCGGTGCCAGATTGACGTGGCCTCCCTCACAGGGAACTGGAATCCAGCGGCCTTGATCATTCACTAGGCCTGCCACTCCTAGGCCGGTGCCGGGGCCAAATACCGCGCGCGTAGCGCCGGAAATATTTTTGCCGGGTTTTACATTGTGCAGGTGTTGTTCGGTCAGTTGGCCACAAGCGGCTGCGACTGCCGCGAAATCATTGATGGCCAAACAGTGCTGTAACCCCAAATTTTTTGCCATTTCCGTACAGGAAAATTCCCAGTTTAGATTCGTCATCTTCACTCGATCGCCGACAATTGGGCCCGCAATAGCCAAGCACGCGGCGGTGGGGCTGACAGAGCCGATTCCGGTGAGATAAGCGCGAATCGCGGATTCACAGCTGGGGTGATCCGCAGTACTTAATATTTGAATATGTTCGATTTGAAAATTGTCGTTTGATTTACCTGTGACCAGGGCAAAGCGCGCATTGGTGCCACCAATGTCAGCAACTAAATATGGGTACATTCCAAAGAGATCTCGTAGCAGTGAATTCGAGTTAGCACTGTATGCAAGGCACCGAGCGGGGTCAAGGAGTATTCCGTGTAAATTGACGACGTCCGCGTGGCGGAATGATGGTAGCATTCGGGTCAAAATGGCATTGGGGGAAACTATGGCGAAACACATTGTGCTGGTCGAAGACGAGCCAGCCATTGCGCAAAATTATTGTGATGCTCTGCGGCGACAAGGTTATCAAGTCTCTCACTTCAAAAATCGCCGGGACACTTTGGCTCACTGTGACCTTCGCCTACCGGATCTGGCCGTTATTGATGTGGGCTTGCCTGATGAGCCAGAGGGAGGCTTTGACCTGTGTCGCGAGCTGCGCAGCCGGGCACCCGAATTACCGATTATCTTCCTATCCGCGCGCGATGATGATTTTGATGTGGTTTCTGGATTGCGTTTGGGGGCGGATGATTATTTGAGTAAAGATATCAGCTTGGTGCATTTACTGGCCCGCATCACGGCTTTGTTTCGGCGAGTGGAGGCTCTGCGGCAACCTTCGGCTCAAGAGCAAATTATACAGCGCGGCTCGCTCCAAATTCATTTGGAGCGCATGACTGTGCATTGGACGGACGTTGCGGTGGATTTAACTGTGACTGAATTTTGGATTGTCCACGCCCTGGCGAACCATCCGGGGCACGTCAAAAATCGGCAGCAATTGATGGATGCAGCCAATGTCGTGCTCGATGACAGTACCATAACCTCCCACATCAAACGCATTCGACGAAAATTTACCGCCATCGACGAGACCTTCGATCAGATTCAAACTGCCTATGGTATTGGTTATCGCTGGGTTTTGGCTTAGACCCCACATGCAAAGCGGATGGCACTGCCCATGGGTTTGAAAGCGCAAGTTTTACTGGTTGGCTTGCTAATGCTTTTGCTGCCCTGGGCCAGCGTGCCGGTGATCAAACAATTCGAGCGGGCACTTCGGTTGGGTCAAGCTCAAGCCCTGGAAGTTACCGCCGAGGCCATTGCCACTCAAATCATAGAAAGTCGAGACCTTCTGGTTCCCCTTGATCAAACGGCCCAGCGACTGACCGATGCCTCGCAAGCGTGGTTTGTGCCCGTCGCTCGTGGCGAGCCGGCTTTAGATGGTTATTTTGATGAGTGGGTGCAATTCGGCGCTTGTTTGGATCAATCGTCGCAGAGCGCTAAGGTCGCTGAATGCAGTTTGATGCGCACTCGGGAAAGTGTTTATATCGCTGTGAAGGTTGAGGATCAACAGCGCCAATTTTTTAATCCGAACGGCGGTTTGGAGCTTAGTGATCATCTCCAACTGAGGCTCGAGGGACCGCAGAGCCATCGTGATATGCGTATCTTCAGTTCAGCAGCCGGCAGTGCGCAGGTGATGCGAGTCGATGGTCAAGGCCACATGACACCGGAGCACAGATTAAAAGCGGCCTGGAGCGAAAATGGCGATAGCTATGGGTTAGAGCTGAAAATTCCGGCGAACTGGTTGAGCCGCGGTTTGGCATTGGTTGTCTGTGATGGCAGTACAGATTGCTCATTATCCTCAGCAAAGGCGCAAGTTTATCCAGTACTGCTGCAGAATATGGAAGTGCAATCTGTTTTGGCTCATTTTGAGCGAGCGGAAGTGCGCACACGTGTGGTTTTGGCGGGGCGTTGGGTGGTCGCCGAAGCAGGACAGCTACAGAACCCTGATCAAGCCGTGCGGGATACTTGGTTGCGCTGGTTACTGCGGTGGCTTGTGGGGCAGGAGAGTTTGCCCAATTACCCTGCAAACGGCCTGACAGCGACTGTACCGGAAATGTCTTCGGCCCTTGCCTCAGGACCCCGTACGCTCTGGTACGCCGGGATCGGCGGGGCTGTTGCACAAACCATCATTCCCCTTGACGGTTATCAATCTTCTTCTAGGTTGGGGGTGATTGTTGAGCAAAACAGCCACACTATTGACGCTATTGCTGGTGGGGCCTTGGGAAAATTATTACTGTATTCATCCGGAATCAGCCTGTTAGTGGCGATGGCATTATTGGGCTATGCCTCGATCTTGTCGCTGCGAATCGTGCGTCTAAATCGTTCCGCGCAAGAGGCAGTGGACCACCATGGTCGTATTCGCTCCGCGTTTCCGGTCAGTTCTGTCAATGACGAAATTGGCGAATTGTCTCGAGGTTATGGAGCCCTTTTGGTTCGTCTGCACAGTTATACCCACTATCTGGAAAGTTTTAGCCAAAAATTGTCTCATGAATTGCGTACGCCCATTGCCATAGTGCGCTCATCGCTGGATAACCTAACCAGCGCTAGTGATGATCAAAGGGAAGTCTATTTACAGCGAGCATCGGAAGGATTGGATCGGTTGTCTTCGATTTTTAATGCCATGAGCGCCGCCACGCGTATCGAGCAGGCGCTGCAAGCCAGTGAACGGCATTTATTTAATGTCGCCGCAGTGATGTCTGAACTGGCGGAGGCGTACCAGGCCCTTCATCCGTCCCAAAAATGGCAGTTTAAAAACGATTCAAGGTGTGAACTGCAGATTTTGGGTTCGGCCGAACTCATTGCGCAAATGATGGATAAGCTGATCGACAACGCTGTGGATTTCGCCGGTGTGGGAGGTGAGATCACGATAGGCTTGGACGCAAATCAACAGTGCGTTTTGATTACCATTGCCAATAGCGGTCCACTTCTTCCGGAGCAACTGCAAGAATCGATTTTTGATTCGATGGTGTCCATGCGTAATATTGATCTGGGTGGCCACCATTTGGGGTTGGGGTTGCATGTAGTACGGCTGATTGTGGATTTTCACGGGGGGCAAGTGCGAGCTTACAATCATATCGATGGGAAGCAGGTGGTTTTCGAAATTCGCATCCCCAAAGCTCATTGATTTACAACATAGAAAACCGGATATTGATGCACCATGCTCACGTCAATTGCACCTCATTCCTGTCGACTTGAAGTGGCATTACCAAGCGGATGTTAAGCAGATAGACGTATGAGGGGGGGCGGTGGTGCGCACGGTGGTAAGTTTGAGGTATTGAGTTCACCTGGCTGCGGTCGTTGTTGTTGAGGGGCGGCCAGGTGTTGGCGTACATTCGTTGTAACGTGTTTAACTGAGACCGCCCATCATAGATTGCAGGTAATTGGGTAATCCCACTTTATCGATTAATTCTAATTGAGTTTCCAACCAATCCACATGGTCCTCCTCGGAAGCCAAAATATCTTCCAATAGTTCGCGACTGATATAGTCTTGAACAGATTCACAATAAGCGATGGCCTCGCGTAGGTCGGGTATGGCCTTTAATTCAAGTTTGAGGTCGCACTGCAACATCTCCTGCGTATTTTCGCCAATCATCAATTTGCCCAGGCTCTGCAGATTTGGCAATCCTTCCAAAAATAAAATGCGCTCCACCAATTGATCGGCGTGCTTCATTTCGTCTATTGATTCATGATATTCATGATCCGCCAGTTCTTTGAATCCCCAGTTTTTGTACATGCGCGCATGTAAAAAATATTGGTTTATCGCCACCAGCTCATTACCGAGAATGGTGTTCAAATGGTCGATGACTTTGCTATCGCCTTTCATGGAGAGTTCCTCGAATTGGGTTGAGAGGCGAGAGTTTGGCGTTTATTGTGGGGGACTGTCAAATTGTGGGAGCATTTTGACGTGTTGGCTACTGACTTTAATCATTAACAGCCTTGTTGTACTGTTGTATTAATAAATTAGTTCTTCTATTTTTCTTAATCCGCGAAGTTGTTTCATAGGGAGGCGTCAGCAGGCGAAACCCCCACTGAGTAATAAAGAACAAAGTGCAAACCAGCGAACTGCCTCAGTAGGCTGCCCAATATCAAATCAAAATGCAAGTTCAGTCCTACGCAAGAGTCCAAATGGGTTGGCTAAATGCCGCTAATTCCTCCTGGTACTGGGTGAGCAATTCTTTGGTTATGCAGGCACATTTACCGCATTGGCTGGACACGCCCAGCTCGTTGCGCAGATTTCTAAAGGTGCTGGCACCATTTTCAATCGCGGTGCGAATATCCCGGTCGGTTACACCCTTGCAAAGACAAACATACATCAGACTCAAACTCCAGCGGTAGACAATCTGACTCAAGCTTGATGCAAATGATAATTATTGTCAAATGAGTTTTGTTCCTATTTAAGATGCGCGTCGCAAATGCACTGTGGAATGGCGCAAAAGCCGCTCCGGGACAACTTAAATTGCGGGATTAGGAATCGCAATGATCTCCATATAAAAAATTAATGAGGTCTTGAGCATGGGGGAGTGTAAGATAGCTGAAATTTATGAGTTTGGCTGACCTTATAGGCATTGTTTGGCTATGAGGCTTTAGCGAAAAATTTGGCGGCTAGAAATAAATTCCATTTTTGGGGTTGAATTCGATGAAGCCGCCGCTATTGAAGAACATTCTCGGGGAGTTCCCCACCTTACCTAACCTTGAACACGGGAGATTCAAAATGGGCGTTTTAGTTGGAAAACCAGCACCAGACTTTACGGCTCCAGCAGTATTGGGCAACGGCGAAATCGTTGATTCATACAATTTTGCAGAAGCCACCAAAGGCAAAAAAGTAGTCGTGTTTTTCTATCCTCTGGACTTCACCTTCGTTTGTCCTTCTGAGTTGTTGGCTTTCGACCATCGCTACGAAGAGTTCACTAAGCGCGGTGTTGAGGTTATCGGTGTGTCTATCGACTCCCACTTTAGCCACAACGCATGGCGGAATACCCCAATCAATGACGGTGGAATTGGCCCCGTTAAATACGCATTGATCGCGGACATTACCCACGAAATTGCCAAAGCCTACGACGTTGAGTCCGCAGGCGGCGTTGCGTTCCGCGGTTCTTTCCTGATTGACGAAGAAGGTTTAGTGCGGCATCAAGTTGTGAATGATTTGCCTCTTGGCCGTAACGTTGACGAAATGTTGCGCATGGTCGATGCATTGAAATTCCACCAAGAGCACGGGGAAGTATGTCCAGCGGGCTGGCAAGAAGGTGATAAAGGCATGACTGCGACACCAGACGGAGTGGCGGCCTACCTGTCCGAAAATGCTTCCAAGCTGTAATCGCCGTAGTCAGCAAGCAAAAAAGCCGGCAATTGCCGGCTTTTTTTATGGGGGCACGATTCTTTTACCGCGTGTCAGCTTGGTTGAGCAGAGGCCAGCCTCCCAATTCCTGCCAGCGATTCACAATCAAGCAAAACAGCTCAGCCGTTTTTTCTGCATCGTAGGCAGCGCTATGAGCTTCGCGGTTGGAGAACGGTATGTGAGCTATTTGACAAGCGCGGGCGAGCACTGTGTGACCAAAAGCCAGACCCGCTAAAGTGGCTGTATCAAAACAGGAGAATGGGTGAAAGGGGTTGCGTTTAATATCGCAGCGCTCGGCGGCGGCATTAATGAAATTCAAATCAAAATGGGCATTGTGAGCGACGATAATCGCTCGATTGCATTCGTACTGTTTTACTTTGCGGCGAATGGCTTGAAAAATTTCGCCCATGGCATAACTTTCGGGTACGGACTCGCGTGTTTCACTGTCGAGATCAATGCCGGTAAAATCCAAGGCCGACTGTTCAATGTTGGCACCTTCGAACGGATCTAAATGAAATGCGTGGGTTCGGTCTATCATCAAAATGCCGTCCTCACTCATATTCAATGTTACCGCTGCGATCTCAAGCAGGGCATCGGTTCGAGAGTTAAATCCACCTGTCTCAACATCAATAATGACCGGCATAAAGCCGCGAAATCGTTCGCTAAAAGGGGTGCTTGCTCTGGGAATATTGGGTGTGCTCACGCGAATCCTTAGTTTGCTGATTTGGCTTAGGCTAGGCGCCAGCTCAGAGTTTCTCCAGCTTTAATGGGTATCATTTCGTCATCGCCTAGTGGCAGGCGTTTGGGGACTTGCCAGGC